>JAPKMS010000375.1 GCA_026645775.1 Anaerolineae bacterium | reverse complement strand
GGCAAGATGTTTCGCACCCTGGCGCAACGGCACATCAATATTCTGGCCATCAGCACCTCCATATCCACGATCAACTGCATCATTGACGGCGCCAGGTTGAAGGAAGCCTACACGGCCATCTGTGAACAGTTCGATGTGCCATGAGGCACGGAGCTTCTAAATGACCGATGATCCATCTGCCCTGCCTGCGACAGCCGAGGCCGGTGAGAGCAGCTATGAGGCCCGCGTTGCAGAGCTGGCGGCGCTGAACGCACAGTTGGCAGCGGCGAACGCCGAATCGCATCACCAGCGCGCCCATCTTGATGTCGCCTATGCGGAGCTGCAGCAGGCGTATAACCGGCTCGAAATCCGCTCGCGCCGAATGAGCGAGCTGAACGAGCAGCTTCGCGCCGCGAATGCTGAGTGCAAGGTGTGGCGCGAGCAGTTATCCAATGTCAACACCAAGCTACAAGAGGCGCTCTTCCGGCTTGAAAGCCGTTCTGAACACATGCACGAGCTCAACGAGCAGCTGCGCGCCGCCAATGCGGAATGCAAGTCCCGCCGCGAGGAGCTCGAAAAGCTCAACGCTGATCTGGCCATCGCCAACACCAAGCTGCGCGAGCTGGAAGATGTCCGCGCCCAGTTCACGCTGCTGGTGACGCATGAGCTGCGCGCCCCGGTCGCCGCGATCCAAAGCTATCTGAAGCTGATCCTGGAAGGCTATGTGCCCGAGGCGAAGGTGCGCGAAACGCTGATGAAGGCCGAGCGCCGCGCCATTGACCAGTTGGCCCTGATCGCCGATATGCTGGAGCTGGGGCGCATCGGTTCGGCCGATGCGCGCGGCAAAGTGCAGCCGATACAGGTGGGGCAATTGCTGCACGAACAGGTGGACTTGTTGGCTGCCGGCGCCCGCGAGCGCGGCATCACCGTCAACCTGGATGTGGCCTCCGACCTGCCGCCGGTGCTCTCCAACCCCGATCAGATCAAAAGCCTGTGGAACAACCTGGTCAGCAACGCGATCAAGTACAATCGCGATGGCGGCCGTGTTGATATCCAGCTTCACCGCAACGCCGATCGCCTGGAGGCCACCGTGGCTGACAGCGGCATCGGCATCCCACCCGAGGCGATGGCGCGCCTCTTCTCCGAGTTTTTCCGCGCCGATAATGCCAAGCAATCGGGCCGCGTCGGCACCGGCCTGGGGCTCTCCATCGTCAAAGAGATCATCGAGCGCGCAGGCGGTCAGATCACGGTCGAATCGACGCTCGGCCAGGGGACCACGTTCCGCTTCTGGTTGCCGGTGATAAAAACCGCCTGAGCCGCGCGTGCGCAGCCGACTCCTGATGCAATGAAAAGGGGTATTCCGAGCGGCTTCGTCGCCCGAAATACCCCTTTTTGAACCGCCCGAGCCTGTTACACCTATTCGCCGCGCTGCTCGTTGATGAGATACTTGGCCGCAACAGCGCCCAGGGTGCACGCAGCCGGCTGACCCGCGCGCAGCGCACGCAGCGCTTCCAGATCAGAGGTCCAGGCGATGTCACCGGGCGCCAGCAGGCAAACGCCCCCCGGCTCAAACGTGTCGAAAAGTTGCCCGGCCTTGAAGTAGTAGAGGGCATCGCAGACCGCGGTGGCGTAGCCCTGCATCAGCGGCGGAACATCATTGGGCTTGAACCACAGCTTGATCTCGCGCTCCGCCTCGGGCGGCGTCGCTGAGGCGTGGATCAGGTTGTCCATTCGTTCGCTGATGACCTTCCCGGTTGCATCCTTCACAGGCACCAGCGTGCCCAGGGAGCGGATGCAGCCCGGCTTCTTCTCGCGGGCGACCAGCGGGTTCGTCGGGCCCACCAGATCACGGATCTTCTGAACGGCGTCCGGCCCCTGGTAGACGAGGGCGATCACCCGCCGTTTCTGCGGTTCGGTCGGGTAATGTTCCAACCCCATGATGTAGTCGAGGAGCGGAGGGTAAAACGGCTTGCCGAGATGCTCAGCGTAGTGTTCCTCGGCCAGCATCCGGTTGACGTGGACGATCTTCGCGGCGGCGAAGCGCAGGCCGCTGTGAAACTCGGAGAGCTGGGAAAGCACGTAACCGGTCAATGAGTTTTTCAAGGCATCGGGCTTGATAAGGACCAGGGTCTGTTCGAGGTCTCGGTTCTCCATAAAAGCTCCCTTCCAAGATATTCGAAAAATGCCACTGTAGGCCGCTATTATACTCCCACACGCCATTTTAACGAAGAAACCCGGCTTCCGCCTTCAGCGAGAAACCGGGTTTAATACCTGACAAACATCACGCGCCCGTGCGGCGCTTACGCCTTCTTGGTGCGCAGATAGGCAAACCAGTAGAGCAAGCCCACCAGCCCTGCACCGCCGACGATGTTGCCCAGCGTCACTGGGATCAGGTTGTTGATGAAGAAGTTGCCCCAGGTCAGCTTAGCGAACGAATCAACGGTGATGGCAGCCGGCGTGGCCTTCGCCAACGCATCCGCAGCCCAGAAGGAAGCGGGTGCAAACTGCTTGATCAGCAGGCCGATGGGGACGAAATACATGTTGGCGACGCTGTGTTCGAACCCCGCAGCCACGAACGCGCTGATCGGGAAGATGATCGCCAGGATCTTGTCCATGGTGCTGCGGCCGCTGTAGCACAACCAGACCGCCATACAGACCAGCGCATTACACATAATGCCCAGGAAGAACGCCTGAACCGGGTCCAGGGTCGCCTTGGCGTTGGCGATGTTCAGCGCCTGCAGGCCCAATGCGCCCTTACTGAACATGTATTGCTTCGACAGGAGCATGATCACGGCGGTCAGCAGCGAGCCGACGAAGTTGCCCAGGTAGACGATGCCCCAGTTGCGGAGCAGCTTGCCAGTGCTGACCTTGCCCGACGCCCACGCCATGACGATCAGGTTGTTACCGGTGAACAGCTCGGCGCCGGCCACCACAACCAGGATCAGGCCCAGGCAGAAGACCAGGCCGCCCAGCAGCCGGTTCACGCCGTAGGGCAGCGCTGCGCCGCCCGTCCATACGGTGGTCGCGTAGATCGCCCCAGCGCCGATGAATGCGCCGGCCAGGATCGCCAAAGCGAACATGGTCCAAAAGTCCAGGTTCGCTTTCTTGATGCCGATTGCTTCGGCCTTACCTGCCATCTCGGCGGGCACGAGAGCTTCGATGTTGATCTCACCGTTTGTCATAAAAAAGTCCTCCCTTTGCTGAATAGATATATGGGGATTTGGGTTGGGATTGATGGAACGTGAAACGCGATGCGAGCGACTATTTCAGGCCACTACACCACGTCTCACGTTTCACGCCATTAGCAATTCTCGCACGCGCCGGCCGGCAACTTCGTCACCTTCACCGCGCACGCCTTGAACTCCGGAATCTTGGCAATCGGGTCGTAGGCCGAGTTGGTGAGCAGATTGGCTGCGCTCTCAGCAAAGTGGAACGTCATAAAGACCACGCCGGGTTGGATCTTCTCGGTCACATCGGCCTTCACGTTGACCTGCCCGCGGCGGCTGGTCACTTCCACGATTTCGCCGTTGGCCAGGTTCAGCCGGGCCGCGTCCTCGGGATGCATCTCGATCAAGCCCTCAGGATAGATGGCCGCCAGGCCCTGTGCGCGTCGGGTGAGCGAGCCGGTGTGGTAGTGATACAACACGCGGCCGGTGGTCAGCAGCAGCGGGTATTCGTCATCGGGCAGCTCAACCGGCGGCAGGAAATCCACCGGGGTCAGCTTGCCCAGACCGCGCGTAAACTTGCCGATGTGCAGGATGGGCGTGCCGGGATGCTCGTCGTTGGGGCACGGCCATTGCAGACCCTTGCCCGCCTCAAGCCGCCAATGATGGACGCCGCCATAGCTCGGCGTCAACGTAGCGATCTCTTCCATAATCTGGGCTGAGTTCCGATAGTCCCAGGCGCCGTGCGGCGCGGCCTGGATGGCCTCAGTGCGCTCGCCCAAGACGCCGGCCGCGATCAACTGCTGGCCGAGCTTGGCAATGATCTGCCAGTCGGGCAGGGTGTCACCCAACGGATGAAGCGCTGGCCGCAGGAGCTGCACCCGCCGCTCGCTGTTGGTAAAGGTGCCGTCCTTCTCTGCAAACGACGCGCCCGGCAGCACCACATCGGCCAACTGAGCCGTTTCAGTCATGAAGAGATCCTGGACGACCAGGAAGTCCAACGACTCCAACGCGTGCCGGACGTGGTTCAGATCGGGGTCCGACAGCATCGGGTTTTCGCCGAAGACGTACATCGCCGTGACTTTGCCGGCAATGGCCGCGTTCATCATCTCAACCACGGTCAGACCCGGCTTGTCTTCCGGCGGGACGACGCCCCACGCCCCCTCGAACTTCTTGTGCGAGGCTTCCAGGGCCACATTCTGATAGCCGGAGTAGACGTTGGGCAGGCCACCCATGTCGCAGGCGCCCTGCACGTTAGACTGGCCGCGCAGCGGGTTGACGCCGCCGCCCGGCACGCCCAGGTTCCCCAGCAGCATTTGCAGGTTAGCGCAGCTCATCACGTTGCCGTGGCCGCTGGTGTGCTGGGTGATGCCCATCGCGTACATCAACGCGGTGGGCTTGTTGGCCGCCATCAGGCGCGCCGCCCGGCGGATGTCATCGGCCTTCACGCCGCAGATTTCGGCCACGCGTTCGGGCGTATACTCGACCAGTTTCGC
Source organism: Anaerolineae bacterium (assembly GCA_026645775.1). Lineage (GTDB taxonomy): Bacteria > Chloroflexota > Anaerolineae > CG2-30-64-16 > CG2-30-64-16 > MO66. Next base: position 15,757 of record JAPKMS010000375.1, on the reverse strand, counting down.
TTTGAGGTCGTCAAAGCCTTCGGTGCGGTTGGCCACGAAATCGTGATCGTAGAGATCCTCGGTGACCAGGACGTTCATCAAGCCGTTCAGCAGCGCCGTGTCGGTGCCGGGCTTATGGCGCAGGTGAATCGTTGCATATTGCGTGATCGGAATCCGCCGCGGGTCGGCGACGATAAGCGGAATGCCCCGCTGCTTGACCGCCTGGCGAAGCTGCATGCCGAACACCGGATGCTGTTCGGTGGTGTTTGAGCCGATAATGAAAAGACACTTGGCGTAGCCAGCGATGTCGTCGAACGTGTTGGTCATCGCCCCGGAGCCGAATGATGTCCCCAGACCGGAGACAGTGGGGCTGTGTCAGAGACGCGCACAGTGATCTACGCTGTGCGTCTCCATCAGTTGGCGTGTCAGCTTGGCCGCCAGGAAGTTCTCCTCGTTGGTGCACCGCGCCGAGCACAGGGCCGCAAAAGCATCCCGGCCGTGGGTCTGCTTGGTGGCGACCCACTTCTGAGCCACCAGGCCCAGCGCCTGATCCCAAGACGTCTCCACCCATTCCATGTCGGGATCAGGCGTGTGTCCGTTGCCAGGCAGAGAGAGTGCGTGCGCCGTCTCTGCAGCGTGCGCCTTGGGCTTGCCTTCCAGCAGATAGCGCCGCACCAGCGGCTTAGTCAGCCGGTCGGTATGGTTGACGTAGTCGTAGCCGAAGCGGCCCTTGACGCAGGTAAAGCCGTGGTTAGCCGCGCCATCCGCCCCACTCACCCGGACGATCTCATTGCCCTTGACATGCAGGATCAGCTTGCAGCCGACGCCGCAGTAAGAGCAAACCGTCTCGACTTGTCGGGTTTGATAGGGGCGGCCCTTGCCGACGCTCATCTTGGGCCACAGCGCAGCCACCGGGCACACTTCAACGCAGCTCCCACAGAACTCGCAGGGGCTATCTTCCATGGTCGAGTCTGCGCCGAACGCGATCTTGGCGTTGAACCCGCGGTACACCACGCTGATCGCTTCCACGCCGTTGACGTAGTTGCACGCCCGCACACACCGCCGGCACAGGATGCACTTGTTGCGATCCACCTGGATAAACGGATTCGGATCGTCAATGGCGTAGTGATGCTGCCGGCCGCCCTCAAATTCCGTGCCCTTGACGCCGTAGGCGTAGGCCAGATCCTGCAACCGGCAATCCCCCGTGGCCTCACAAGTCATACAGTCCAAAGGATGGTCGGAGATGATCAGCTCCAACGCAAACTTGCGCGCTTCCATCACCTTGGTGGAAGCGGTGTGGACGACCATGCCCTCGGTCACGGGGTAGGTGCAGGCTGGCTGGAGGTTGCGCACCTTGTCGATTTCCACCAGGCAGACGCGGCAGGCGCCCTCCGGCGGCAGCGCTGGATGATGACACAGCACAGGAATGTCAATCCCGGCCGCGGCAGCCGCCTGATAGATGGTTTGGCCCATCTGGGCTGAGATTTTCTGATCGTTGACGGTGATATTTACAACTGCCATCTGGGCTCCTCCCAGGAGACGCTGGCGAGTGACCCTGGACGAGGGGAACCCCTCGTCCAGGGCCGATCGTCAAACGTCGTCCCTCACGCTTCTTCCGTCACGGCCTGGGGCCGCGCGATTTTCATGTAATCCAGCCATTCCAAATCACAGCGCAGACAGCGCTTCGCCTCCTCGCGGACAGTGTGCTCATCAAAACCGAGCTCCACCTCCCGGAAGGTGCCCTGGCGCACCACCAATTCCAGCTCGGGCACGTGCGGCCGTTGGGCATTGGCATAGGCGTCCAGATCGTAAAGCTGGGCGATGTCGGGCCGTGGGGTTTCGTAACGCGGCCGGGCGTACTCGCCGGTCTTCAACCAATGATCCACAGCGACGGCCACCAGGTTGCCCTGGGCCACCGCCTCGACGACGGTTGCCGGGCCGCTGACCGCATCGCCGGCAGCAAACACACCGGGCCGCGAGGTGCCCAGCGCTTCGTTGACCACAAACGTGCTGGCGCGGCTCGCCTCGATGCCAGTGTTTTTCATCCAAGCCGTGTCAGTGGTCTGACCGATCGCGGGGATAATCAGATCGAGATCGATCGTGAACTCATCGCCTTCCACGGGGATCGGGCGACGACGGCCGCCGCTGTCGAATTCGCCCAGGCGTTGGCGTTGGACAAGCACACCGGTCACGGCATCATCGCCGAGCACCTTCACTGGGTTCGCCAGGAAGTGGAACTGGACGCCCTCGTCGTAAGCGGCTTTCACCTCTTCGGCGTAGGCCGGCATCGCCTCGCGCTGGCGCCGGTAGATCACGTGCACCTCTTTGGCGCCCATGCGCCACGCCGTGCGGGCGGCATCCAGGGCCACGTTGCCGCCGCCGACCACGGCCACACGCTTACCTGCAACCTCGGGCATGCGCCGGCCGCCGGCCGCACCGCGATTGATCAAGCCCACCTGGCGCAGGAAATCGGTGCCATGGAGCACCCCCGCTTTTTCCTCGCCGGGGATGCCGAGCTTGCGGCTCTTGTGGGCGCCGATCGCCAGGATCACGGCCCTATACCCGTCGCGGTCGAACAGATCCTCCATGGTGAAGTCATCACCCAGGCTCTGGTTGCAGCGGATCTCAACGCCGGCCCGCTCGATGTTCTCGATTTCAGCAAAAAGCGGCCCCTTGGGCAGGCGGTACTCGGGGATGCCGACGGCCATCATGCCGCCGGCGACGGGCAGCTTCTCAAGCACCGTCACCCGGTAGCCCCGCTGCGCCAGGCGCAAAGCCGCGGTCAGGCCGGCCGGGCCGGCGCCCACCACAGCCACCTTTGCCAGCTTGGGGCCCTCGATGCGGGCAGGCGTCCACGGTCGCTCGATCTCCTGATCGGCCATAAAACGTTTGACCAGGCGGATGCTGATCGGCTCATCAATCTCACCACGCCGGCAGCGCTGCTCGCAGAAGGCCGGACACACGCGACCGCAGGCCAAGGCAAAGGGATTGCGCTGACGGTGGATCTCCAGGCCTTCGGCGTAACGCCCTTGCGCGACCAGGGCCAGGTAGGCCGGGCTTTCCACACCGGCCGGGCAGGCGTTGATGCACTTGGCCCGCACCAACGACTTGCACTGGCCCGCCGTGCAGGTCTTGTCATCGATGTGCTCGATAAACTCCTTCTCGAAGAAGCGCAGGCCCGACATCACGGGGCCGGGGGTGAGCTGGCCCAACGAGCAGAGGGCCGACTCGCGCATGTTCTTCGAGATGTATTTGATCACTTCCAGGTCGTCCCGAGTCCCCTTGCCTTCGGTGATCTTGGTGAGGGTCTCCAGCAAGCGGATGCCGCCGATGCGACAGGGCACGCACTTGCCGCACGATTCGGCCGTGGCGAATTCCAGGAAATACTTGGCGAACTCCACCATGCAGGTGTCTTCGTCCACCACGATCATGCCGCCGGAACCCATCGTCGCGCCTGCGGCGGTCAGGGCATCGAAGTCCACCGGGGTGTTCAACGCCGCGGCCGGCAGACAACCGCCCAACGGACCGCCGGTCTGCACCGCCTTGAACGTCTTGCCCTTCGGGATGCCGCCGCCCACATCGAAGATGATCTCGCCCAGCGGGATGCCCATGGGGACTTCGATCAGACCGGTATTATTGATCTTGCCGGTGAGGGCGAAGATGGCCGTGCCGGGCGATTTCTCCGGCCCGATGGCTTTAAACCACGGCGCGCCCTTCAAAATGATCTGGGGCGACATGGCGTAGCTCTTCACATTGTTGACGTTGGACGGCTTCGCCCAGAGGCCAGCCACCGCCGGGAAGGGGGGCCGGGGCCGAGGCTCGCCGCGCTTGCCCTCGATGGAGGCCATCAACGCCGTTTCTTCGCCACAAACAAAGGCGCCGGCGCCTTCCTTGACCTTCAGATCGAAATTGAAGCCGCTGCCCAGGATGTTCTCGCCCAACAAGCCATACTCATGAGCCTGCGCGATGGCGGTCTTCAGCCGGGCGATCGCCAACGGATATTCAGCGCGGCAGTAGATGTAGCCTTCCGCTGCGCCGATGGCGTACGCGGCAATGGTCATCCCCTCCATGACGCTGTGCGGATCGCCCTCCAGGATGGAGCGGTCCATGAACGCGCCGGGATCGCCTTCATCGGCATTGCAGATGACATATTTAGGGAAGCTCTGGCTGCGCCGGGCGAACTCCCACTTCAGGCCGGTGAGGAAACCCGCACCGCCGCGGCCGCGCAACCCGGAGTCCTTCATCTCTCGCAGCACATCCTCAGGCGTCATGCTGCTCAGCACCTTGCCGAGCGCGGCATAGCCGTCACGGGCGATGTACTCATCGATGCTCTCGGGGTCGATCAGGCCGCAGTTGCGCAGAGCAATGCGGATCTGCTTGCCGTAGAAGGGAATGTCGTGGTAGAGGGGCAAGGCTTGGTGCTGGGTTGGTTCCTGGTAAGCCAGACGCTTGACCGTGCGCCCCTTGAGCAGCGTCTCCTCGACCACTTCGGGCACATCGCTGCTCTGCACCTGGCAATAGAGGATGCCCTCCGGGTAGACCATCATCACCGGCCCCATGGAACAGAAGCCACGGCAGCCGGTATGGACCACCCGCACTTCGTCGGACAAGCCACGCCGGGCGACTTCGCTTTCGAGGGCCAGCAGGACCTCGTGCGAGTTTGAGGAATGGCAGCCCGTCCCGCCGCAGATCAGCACATCGGCGCGAAAGCGATGCTCAGAGGGCTGTGAGTCGTTGGTCAACACTACTTCATCCATGACCTGTTGTCCTTATTCGCTAGAAATCCTTGTACACCACTTCTTCGTACGTCTTTTCCAGCACGTACTTGTGGCGCAATTCCTCATCGGCCAGCATCTCGAAGAGACTCTGGGTGAGTTTGTCTTCCACCATTTCCGCCATCGCCTTGTAAAACTCATGGGCGGTCTTTTCACGCTGTGCCGCAAAGAGCAGCACGTCCTGGTAATCGGCATCGGGTGCTAACTCGCCGCTCACCAGGTGATCACTCAGGCGCAGATCGGTCACCGGCTCGGCCTTGGACCGCCGAATGGCCCAGCGCACATTGCCCGCCCGCACATCTTCCAACTTGGATTTGTGATGCTGCTCTTGGATCGCCATTTCCTCAAGCCGTTTGCGCACCGGCTCATTCTGGACAGTGGCTGCGGCCTTAGTATACAAGGCAGCCGCTTCGACTTCGAGCTGAATGGCTCGTTCCAGCACCGCCTCAATCGAATTGTACCCTTCCATGAATCCTCCCATTGGTTGGCTGTCCGGCTACATCTTGCCGACTATCCACTCCGCCACCGGCTGGCCCTTGATCAGATGCTCGTCGATCAGTCGGGACACCATATCAGGCCTGACATTGGCATAGGTGATGCGAGGTTGCCCGGCCTGCTCGATATCTACCAGGGGCTCTTTGACGCATTGGCCGATGCAGCCAACCGTCGTGACATGCGCGTCGATCTGGCGCTTGGCCAGCTCATCGAGCACCGCGTGCATGGTTTCGCGTGCGCCCGCGGCGATACCGCAGGTCCCCATGCCCACCGTGATGGTGGTGCCGGTATCCAGACGAGTCTTCAAAGCCTGCTGCGCCTCGTCCCGTACGCGCTTCAAATCTTCCAGGGTTTTGAGCTTGGGCATTCTGTTTTCTCCACTAGAATCACGAACTACGCAACATGCGTGAGTTCAGCTTCACCCTCGGCCAGAAATTCCGCCAGCCATTGCGCCACAGCCGGATGCGTCAATGGCAGACCAGCCAAAGCAGCACTGATGTCGGCTGTGTCAAAGCTAAAGTCAGTTTCTTCAACGCTGGACGCTCCCTCGCGAACAACACGATGCTGATAGTCCAGTTGGGGGGTGCGTTCCGACAGAAGAAATGCCAGCAGCGTGCCGGTCATGTCACCCAGCGGTTGCCGATCCGGATGGCTGAGTGTAAAGGTGACATCGACCGTCGTCCCTACCCCCGGCTGCGATCGGATGGTGAGCTGTCCGTCTGCCCGTTCAGCCGCGGCTGCGAACAGGGGCAGTCCCAACCCCACGTGGCGTGTCGTTCGGCTGGTGAAGAACGGCTGGGTAACCTGCGCAAGTGTCTGGGCATCCATCCCGCGCCCGTTATCCCTGACGGTGATGACAAGCCGATCGGTGGGCACGTCCTCGACGATCACCAAAGCGACGCGGGTGGCGCCGGCTTCCACCGCGTTCTGCAAGATATCCAGGATGTGAAGAGCCAACTCGCGCATCAGGATGCCTGACTGAACAATCGTATCAGTCCAAACCTGACAACTGATCTACCAGGCTATTCGGGGTCAACCGGCCGAGCACCTTATCATCCACCACGGCAACCGGGGCCAGCCCACAGGAGCCCAGGCAGTAGACGATCTCCATCGTGTATTCGTAATCTTCGGATGTGCTGCCGGCCGCCACGTGCAGCGACTTCTCCACGGCCTCGATACACTTGGACGCCCCGCGCACGTGACAAGCCGTGCCATCACAGACACGAATCAAATGCTTGCCGCGCCGGTCAAGGCGGAATTGTGCATAGAAGGTAGCCACGCCGATCAACTGGCTGACCGGGATGCGGGTGCGCTTGGATATCTCGGCCAGGACCTCCTTGGGGAGATACCCGAATGCCTCTTGGGCATGCTGCAAAATGGGGATCACTGCGCCCTTTTGGCCTGCGTACTCTTCCAGGATCGCATCGAGGGGAGCCATATCCAGTGTTGCGAGATCTTCGATCATAGATGTTTTTTCCAGTCCTAAGAAACATTACGGTGCAGCCGAACGGCGCACCGCGCTTACGTGTTGCCCAGTATAACACCTGTTCCTTCCGTGAAGAAAATCACTCTTGGGCGACAGAAGCATATCACCCGGTGCGTGATGCAACCATGACCTGTGTCATATCGTGAAATGGCAGCTTTTCCCTCGCCCACGCCGGTATCAGCAGAGGATAAAGTTGCAGCCAGCCTGTCCGGCGAAGGCCCGGCCCAACCCCGCGATGACTGGGGCATCCACGGTGAAGCGGATGGCGCGGGAGAGCTCGCCCAACCGATGCGCATCGCCCCCGCGGATGAGGGGCCATGCTGCGAGCTCGGGCTGCGCAGCTACGAGAGTAACAGGATCGGTGAGACGGAAGATTTCCAGCGCTGGCACGGCCAGGCCCGGTGGCACAAACCCCAAATTCGCCAACAGACTAAAAGAAGGCCGGTTGATGTGCGCGGGAATGGCCAGACCGCCGAGCGCCCCGACCCGGCGAATGACCGCATCCAAGGTAAGATCCGTCGAGGTGAGCAGCAGCCGCTCCTCGGTGCGGATGTAGTCGCCTTCGGCGTCCACCACAAATTGTGCGCCCAACACATCTTCAGCATTCGGCAGATTCGGCAAGTGGTCAAAAACGATGCCCTGCCACGTCAGCGCCTGCTCCACGGTGTCGAAAAGGCACAGAACGTGCACTTCCTCGGCGGTCTGCACTTCCATGCCCGGCAGCACGACCAACTGGGTGCCCGCGGCCGCGGCGATCACAGCCGCGCAGTTGGCGGCTGCATTATGATCGGTCACGGCAATCAGGCCCAGGCCCAACTCCAGGGCGCGTTGCACGATCAGGGGCGGGATCATCTCCACTTCCGCGCACGGTGAGAGCACGGTGTGGACGTGCAAGTCAGCAAGCAGCGATTTCATCGCACCCATTCCTGGGGCAAGGTGACAAACGCAAGGGGCCGCGAACGGCTAACGGGTTGCCCCCAACAGCGCCCACAGCCGCCCGGCCACCTCAAAGGTGCCGAGCGTCGTCGTCAGGATGGGCAGCCCTTCTTCGTCGGCCTTAGCCAGCGCGTCCGGCGAGACCGGTTTGCCCTCGGTGACGATGACGCCGGCCAGTTCATTCAGGGTTGCCACTGCCACCACGTTCAGATGGCCCTGGAGCGTGAGCCAAAGGTTGCCGGGCTCTGCCCCGGCCATGGCGCAGCTCAGCAAATCGGCCGCGTAGCCGCCGGTCACTTCCGTGTCTAAACTGCGGCGTCCCGCTCTGACGGTCAACGCAAGCGTCTCTACGATCTCATGCAGCTTCATCCGATGCCTTCCCCTCCGTTGGCTTCAAATAGATCACCGCCTCCAGGCGGGTGCCTTGGCGCGGCCAGGAATTCAGGTCCATTTGATCGACGCAGGCCTTGATGTTGCAAAGGCCCATCCCCGCACCGAACCCCATCTCGCGAATCCAATCCGGCGCGGTGGAGTAACCCGGCGTCATGGCCTTTTCTATGTCCGGGATGCCCGGGCCGGTGTCATAGGCGAGGAGTGCAATCAACTCAGGATTGATCTCAGCAACCAGGTTGCCCCCCGCGACGCTGTGGATCACGATGTTCATCTCTGCCTCGTAAGAGGCGATCGCCACGCGGCGCACGATGCGGGGGTCGACGCCCAGTCGGTTGAGGGTTTGTTTGATCTGGCTGGAGGCCCGGCCGGCCCGGTTGAAATCGCGCAGCGGGATGTCGTAACGCAAGATCAGACTGGTGCGATCGGATTTGATGTCATCGAAGACGTGGCGGGCGCGATAGCGGCGGATTTCTTCTTCGTGATACGCTTTTTCCAGTGCGCGCAACACGCCCCGCGTGATATCATCAGGCGTCATGATGCCCACAAGCCGGCCCTCGTCATCCACAACCGGCAGACGGCCCACGCCGAGGCGCCCGAAAACGTTCAGGGCGCGCACCGCCGGCTCGCGTTCGCCGATGGTGTGCACCAGGGTCGTCATGTACTGGCCGGCCAGCGCATCGAGATCATTTTCCTCCAAGGAGCGAATCAGGTCTTCGATGCTGACAATACCGGCAAGATTGCCGCCATCCAACACGGGCAAACCCGAGATGCGGCGATCGCGCAGGATAGTTTTTACCTCGCGCATCGTGGTGTCAGCCGTCACCGTCACCAGGCGGCGCGACATGATGTCACCGATCCGCAGCTCGTAAACCAGCTCCTGCGCTTTGAGGACTTCAGTGGGGCTCATTCTTGGCTGCTGTGGGGTGCGCAACTAGGCAAGCCAGCCGCATACAGCCGGCCGCACGTTTCGTACATCGTGATGTCGGTGCCCAGCAACGGGATGCCGAGCTCCTCAGCCAGTTGGACGCTTTCCGGGGTCGGCACCTTGCCGCGCGCCATCAGGACCGCCGCCACGTCCGCCATCTCGGCGGTGCGCATCACCTGAGGGTTGACCAGGCCGGAGATGAGCAAGGCGTGCTCCAGGTCGTAGCGCAAGGCATCACTCATTAAATCGGCGGCAAAACAGGCTTGCACCTCAACATCCAAGTCGAGACCGGCCAAAATTGGCCGGGCCCGGGTAACTTGCATCACTTCTCGCAGGCGCATGGCGTTCTTCCTTCGGCAAACAGCATTAGGGGCTCGGAGCAGTCTCTATCTGATCTTGGCCAACAATCAGGGTGACATCCACCGCGTCGGATGGCGGATCCGAGCGGATTCGGGCGGGCGGGATATTGAACCACCGCGCCAGGGCCTCGACGGTGGCCGGTTTGGTGTCACCGTGGCTCACCAACCAGGTTTCGGCATAGTCAACCCGATCGGCGTTGCCCACCGTTGCCACGTCGAAACCATTGGTGATGAGTGTGGCTTGCGTCTTGGCAGCCAGACCCTTTTCCTGGGTTCCGTTCAGCACGATGATCCGGGCTGCTTCGGCTTGCACGACCTGGCGCTCTGCCTCCGCGGTCGTGGGGCCCGTCGGCGCGTCCGCAAAGATGGCGGCCGCTGCCGCGTGCAGCTTGTTCATGTCCGGGATCAAAACGTAGCCCAACTCGTTGTAGTTCGTATTAACCTGACCCATCTTCTGATCGATCACAACCCGGGTCAGGTTATCAAACCCCAGCTTGTCCACCGTGCGGGCCAGGGCAAGCGCCTTCTCCACCGGCATATCGGTCTGCACCGAGTTGGCCATGGCGATGGCCAGGCCGGGCAGCCGCGGCAGCAAGGAAGCCATCATGCCCGGCTGCGTCACCTTGTTCTTGATCGCCATGATCACCTGTTGCTGGCGGTCGGCGCGGCGGTAGTCGCTATCGGCATGACGGGTTCGAGCATACTTCAGAGCCAGCTCGCCGTCCATGTGCTGCAAGCCCTTGGAGATACGAAGTTCCTCGATGCCATAGTTCTCGGTAGGATATTTGTGGTCCACGATGTCATAGGGCACATCGATGTCAACGCCGCCGATCAGGTCGATGATCTTCTTGAATCCTTCGAAATTGATACGAACATAGTAATCGATGGGATAGCCGGTCAGCTCCTCGATCGCCTCTTGCAACAGCGCCGGGCCGCCGCCCGGCACACCCGAATCTTCACCGATGGGATGCACCATGTTGATCTTGACTTCCCGATTGATCGAGGTCGGTCGGACCAACAGGTCGCGCGGGATGGAGAGCATGCCGGCTGCCTGCGTCTGCGGATTAAGCGTCAGCACGATGATGCTGTCGGTCAACATGTAGGTCTGTTTGGGGCGGGCATCCACGCCCATGATCAGCACCGTCACGCGCCCGGTAACCGTTTGGGTCGACTCCTGCGAGCGACTACTGGCGGGCTGAAACAGGGTGCTGAGGGTAGTGGCCACTTGCCCATCACTGCTCGTCGCGGGGCGCACCAGCTTCGGAAGTTCGAGGGGGGGCAGATTCGGCGCCTGTGCCAACGCCGACTGGCCCCAACTCAAAAACAGGTAGGCGACAAAGATCAGCGCGGCCACAAAGGTGGTCAGCAAAAAGCCGAGCAGCAGGCCTGACCAAAGAGACCGCGGCCCAGGAACTGACATGGACTTAGATTTTGACGTACTCATGGCTACAGATTATACCTTCTTCCACTGGAAAGAACCAAAAGAGGGTGCACGGCGGCACAAACGCGCAATGCAAAAGGCGCCGTCGCGGAACACTCTCACGAGACGGCGCCTGGGGCGGCTTGGTTCCCTCAGAGGTCAGTTTGTCGTTGTTTCCGCGGCTGCCGGACCGGGCACATCAGCAGCATAGAGGCTATCGGTCGTCAGGATGTAGAACTTGGCATTGGCCTCGTCCAGGAACATGCTTCGGGTGTCTTTCAGCAGTTGCCCCTCGCGCGGGCGGAACTGGCGCACAAACTGGCCTTCTTTGGTGAGTTCAACGACGCGCGCATTGCCGGCATCGGCGATGTAGATTTGGTCGCTGTCCAAGGGAACGACCACGGCTGTCGGGGCGCTGAGTCCATCGGGCACGCCTTGCACCACAAACGAGCGCGCCTCGCCGCCGAAGTATTTCAGCAGTCGACCGTCGGCAAAGAGCAGCCAGATGTTGCCGTCGATGGCCATCCCCTGCAACCCGGCCAGATCGACCTGGGTCCCGGCCGGGAAATACGGCTCGGCGACGCTCTCATAACCCTCGGCGCTGGGCCGATAGCGCCAGATCTGATCGCCGTCGACATCGACCAGGTACAAGTTGCCCCCATACCCCATGATGAATTGCGGACGGACCCACTTGTCCTGGCTGCCCAGGGTCAACCGATCGGCGCCCCAGGTGACGTCGTAGCTGACCAACCCACCCGTCGTTTCCAGCGCCAGCAGTTTGCTGCGCTGATTGGCGGTGGACGCCTCGGCCCATGCGATGTCGAGCAGGTCGCTGACGATGGCGTTGCCGATCTGTTCGCCTTTGGCGATGACCGGTTTGTCGGACGGTGTGACGCTGTCGCCAAGCTGCGAGCGGGTGAAGCGTTCAATCACGTTGCGGCCGCGATCGAGCACAAATAACGAATCGCCGCTTACCAACACGCGGTCCAGCAGGTGGTTCGCCTCCTTGAAGTCCCACAGCGGGACGATGCCGTAGAGCGGGGTGACATGTTGCACGCGGTCGAGCACGGTCTGATAGCGTTCTTCCACCGCGGCCAACCGCTCATCGCCCGGCCGCATGGTCCGCGCCTTCTCCAGGAAATCGCCGGCCCCGGTCAGGCGCTGGGCGGCAATGGTCTCGTCTTGCAGCGTTTCGGCTTCGGCGATGATGGCGGATGCACCGTCCAATGTGCGCTGGAACTCCTGCTCCGCGGCGCGGTTGCGGACGAAGAGCATCGCCAACACCAATCCCAGGATCAGCAGCGGGATCACGACCAACGCGACCAACAGCGGCCAGGGGCTGCGTCCCCCAAACAGCTTCGCCTTGCCGCCGCTGCCCGGTGCGTTTCGCGCCGGCACGGGTTCGCGCTGCGGCAGTTCTTCAGTCTCGCTGGACTCTGTCGGGTAGGACTCCTCGAAATCATCCATCCCTGAGACCGGCTCGACCTGCGGTCTCGCCTGCTCCTCGGCCGGTCGGCCCAGCCCCATTTTCTGGGTTGCGTTGGTGAAGAGTCTCTTGCCGCCGTCGGCTGCGGGGTTGGCAACAGGGGCAACGACCGTCCGAGGCTCGGCCTCTTCCTTGAGTTCAGGAACATCCGATGAGAAGCCAACCAGCAGCGCCGAGAGCTCGGCATTACCGGCCAACTGTCCCAGGTATTGGCTGGCCAGGGTCACGGTGGGCGCGGCTGCAGCAACCGCCAGCGCCTGAGCTGCGACCTGGTCGGGCCAATCGCTCTGCGCCAGCAGGACCGTGCTGCCCACTTCAACAACGGCATCGAAGAACTGGACCTCAGGGCGCGCATCACCGCCCAGCGCCGGGCCGGTTGTGCCCAACTCGGCCGGAAACTGGTCGATCGTTTTGGGATGGCTGACCAGCACCAGGCTGGGCCCGGCCTGTCCGATAATCAGGTTTCGCCCATAGCGCACCACCAGGCTGATGCCGGCTTGCAGCGGCGCGCCGGAGGCCGTGGTATTGGCCTGGCGCAGCACGGCATGCGCATTGCGCACCGCCTGACGCAGCGCGGCCTCCACGGAATCGCCCATCTCATAAAACGCGGTCTGGGCCGCGTTCAACATCTGCCGATAGAGCAGGGGCTGCCCGCTGCCGCCCTGCAACTCGATCAACATGTACAGGCTGCCGCGCTCGGCGCTCGGCAGATCGGGAGCCGGTTCCACCGCACGGACATTCGCGGCACGCGGCTGCCAGCGTCCGTTGCTGCTGCTAAATTGGACTATCGTGGTGCGTAATGGCTCGGGCATGGAGGCTCCTTAACGGATTGCGACTTGTAGATTAGCGATCAATATCCGCTTCCAAATTCCAACCGATTGTATGCCAGCGCGCGCGTTTTGTCAATCGTTTGCCAGGGCATCCCGCTATGCGCTATAATGCGTGCGAAAATCTGTTCGGGAGGCAGAGCGTGGCGCTGGAGCTGAACAAACTGACCGGGCAAGTGGACGCGATGGGCCGTGCGATGGCCGGCCGCCGCGACAAGCTGGCCGAAAAAATGACCCAGGCACGCGAGACGCTCGCCGCCCAGCCGGACGTGTCGGAGGAGCTGAAACGCAAGATCAAGGCCGCCCGGCAGGTTGATGAATGGCGCCGCGGCGCGATCCCGCTCGGCGAACGCCTGGACGAGCGCCGCCGGCCGGGCCTATGTCCCACACCCCACACCCTCATCGCCGCCGACGGCAGCCAGATCTACCCGGATCGGCACAGCATCGCCGCCTACTACCTGCTCAACACGGGCGCCATCGTGCTGCGCGCCGGCACCGGAGGGGCGCCGACCGTCAGCAGCGTCCCCGAGATCTTCTTCCAAGACGCCGACCTATACGATGAAGAGGGATGGATTCGCACCCCGGACTACGTCAGCGCACAGCGCAACCGGCGGGAGATCCAGGCGCTGGCCGATCTCGCGGAGGCCGAGCGCACGGCCCTGGGCGGCGACCTCGCCGTCCCGATCGTCTGTATGCTGGACGGGCCGCTGTTGCCCTGGATGAAGCCCGACCCGCAACATGCGGACACGCTCAACCAGGAGATCGAATTCTTCGCCAGCCAGATGGCGCGCCTGCGCCGGGCGGCCGCGATCCCGGTGGGCTACGTGGACCGTCCTGACAGCGCCTACGTGCTGCGCATCCTGGAGTTGATCAACCTGCCGATCGAGAAGATCACCCGTGAGACGCTGCGCCAGGGAGCGTTCATCCAACTCACCGATCGTGTCCTGTTCGACGGGCTGGCGCCCAACGAGCGCACCGGGCTTTTCGAGCCGAACTCCGACGCCAACGATCGCTACCGCCTCCGCTCCGACGGCGACCGGATCGCCTTCGTCTATGCCAATGTGACACGGCCGGGCCGCGGTAAGGGCAGCGCCATCGCCCGCATCGAAGTGCCGGGCTGGATCGCATCCGACCCGGACAAATTGGACATCGCCCAGGCCGCCATCTACGCCAACTGCGAGCCGACCAGCTACCCCTACGTGCTGGCCCGCGCGCACGAACTGGCGGTGGTGGGCCAGGCCGAGAAGGGCGATCTGGAACAGATGCTGTTCCAAACCCTGCTGCGCAACGGCCTGATGCCCGAAGTCTCGTTCAAGGCGGCCAACAAGCTGCTCACCGGCGGGGGAAGAAGATAACGGAACGCAGATAACGCTGATGAACGCAGATTTGGATCACTCAAAGACCGCATCCTTCGACTGGTGATTCGCCGCGTATTGGGTTGAGTCGCTCACCCGCTCAGGATGCTGACGTATCTCCAGGACAGGAGTACATACGTATGGACCAACCTACCATTGTCGGCCGCGTGCTGCGGTCGAGCACGACCAGCTTCACCATCGGCTGCCGGCAGCTCATCTCGGAGCAGGATCAACGCATCCCGGAGTTCGGCGCGCTGGTGCGGGCTGCGGGAGGCGGGGACAACCTCGTGTATGGACTGATCTACAACGTCACCATCGAGGACGACGCGTTCGTCCGCCAGCTCGTCGCCGCAGGCGTCGAAAGCCCCGAGATCATCGAGGACCAGCGCCAGAAGCGGCAGGTGCCGGTGGTGGTGGACGTGCTGGTCGCGGGCAGCGGCCGCGGGCTGGAGATCTACCATCGCCTGCCCGCGCAGCCGCCCAGCACCCTCGACCAAATCTATCTCTGCACCGCGGCCGAGATGGTGCGCTTCACCGAGCGCCACGATTGGCTGCGCACCGTGCTGGGCTCGGTCGAGGCGCCCGCCGACCAACTGCTGATCGCGGCCCTGCGCAACGCGGCCCACGCCCGCCCGCCGGATCAGCGGGACGCGTATCTCATCTCCGCCGGCCGCGAGCTGGCAAAGCTGCTGGCGCTGGAACTGACCCGGCTGGACGGGATTTTGAGAGGAATGAGGTAGGCTGGTAGGTTGGTAGATTGGATTTGGTAGATTGGTACATTGGTATTTGGTGGACCAACGACCAGGCTCCCAATCCACCGATCTACCAATCTACCCGCTTACCAATCTACCAGTATACCGATGTACCAACCACCGTTTCGGGAGCACCTACCATGACATCCATCAAAGACTGTATCATCCTCATCACCGGCGCGAGCTCGGGCATCGGCACGGCGAGCGCGCGGGCATTTGCCGCCGAGGGCGCACACCTGATCCTGGCCGCGCGGCGCAGCGAGCGCGTGCAGGCACTGGCCGACCAGTTGCATGCCGAATTCGGCGTGGACACACTCCCTTTGAAGCTGGATGTCCGGGATCAGGCCGCGGTCGCCCGGGCCCTCGACGGCCTGCCGGAGCGTTGGGTGCCGATTGACATCCTGCTGAACAATGCCGGCCTCTCGCGCGGTCTGGACAAACTGCAAGAGGGCAAGATCCAGGATTGGGACGAGATGATTGACACCAACCTCAAGGGGCTGCTCTACGTCACCCGCGCGGTGACCCCGGGCATGGTCGCGCGGGGCCGCGGCCACGTGATCAACATGGGT
>JAPKMS010000374.1 GCA_026645775.1 Anaerolineae bacterium | reverse complement strand
GCGCCCAGGCGCGATACGCGTTGGTGTTGCTGGTCGTGGCGCTCTGGCGGTAGCCGCCGCCGGTGACGGCCCAGGCCCCGGTCGCTGCGGTCCACTTCTGCGCCAGGCCGTCGCTGCAGTCTTCCAGGTAGTACTGCCGCTCATACAGGTTGCCGACGAACACGCGGACGACGCCGTCGTCATCTTCACGCACCCGGTTGCCGTCCCCGTCGTGGACGTAGCTCGAGTTGACGCCGCCGCTCATGTAGGTCAGCCGGTTTTCGGGGTCGTACTCAGCGATACATCCTGCGTGCTCTTGATACGCCGGTTGGCGGCGAAGCACGGCGGCTTTGTTCGGTTATGATAGAACGATGCTCAACAGAGCCAATATCAGTGAAACGGCTGCTAACAGAGTAATCACGCAAGCCGCTCTCCGCACCTCGTGGCTGTCTAGTTGGTAAGCCGAGTCCAGGGTCTTTCCAAACCAACTCACATACCATGGATAAATCTGCCGGTGTAACAGAGATTCTGGATTGTATGTCTGTGGCTTAATCCAGAGATGCACGCCGTTTGCACCGTTTCAGCCACCCGCCGATATGTGTCACGGCATGGGTAGACACCGGGTCCTGGTAAGTACAGGCCGCGCCAATCTCCAGGACCGCATGCGGATGGCCTAGATTGCACGACAAGAAGGTTAGTGATTCGACTGACTCAATAACCCATCACCATAAATACGCCCCTGCTTGATTGCTGGGCCCGCTGAAGTATCGCTATCGCTTTCTTATATGCACTTTCGAGCCGTGCAAAAAAGTCACATTGACTATCCGTCAAAGCCTCTCCAGTCAAGTTCCAAGGATTTGGAAATAGACAAGGGTCGTAATCTTGGATTGCAGACTGCAGCAAACTCAAATTGTCAAGCAATCGCACGACTTCGTTGTATGGTAGCCAACCGCTTGACTGTGCATGCGACGGAACGATCCAATGCCAGTAGGGATCATGGCTGGCACGAAACGATAATCGCTGGCAATCCGGCCGTATGAGCAAACAGCATGGCAAACCACGGACGAGACGTTCACAATCCTCATGCTGCCAACCTGCGTTTGTCAAGACAGTTTCCAGTATTGAGTAATCCCCTCCCATCCCACAGGACTCCTCCAGACTGCGTGACAATACCAATAGAAACCAGTAGCCGATATCTCCAGGGTGTACAATGTCTGACTGCTTCAAGTATTCGTTGATCGATTGCGTTCGCCGTACACCGGCAAAATCGACCCTATCAATCTCATCGGGACCAAGCAGGGGACTCCCAGCTTGATCCAGAAGCCACTCGCTTTCAACCGCAGTCTGAATTATCTTGTTTGCCTCAGCGTAGAGAGGCAGCAGATTGCCCTCATTAACTGCCGAGACTAACGGCAAGATCGATTCCCGAAAGGTCATCACATCGAAGCAAAACGCATAGTGCTTGAGCGCCATCAGAACTACCCCTTTACCTCATGGCCCAAAAAGATATTTTGTCCAGATCTTTATGAATTCAGTCGAGTTCCCAAAATTTCCCCCATAGATCGAGACGTGTCCAGGACTTCCCGCTGCATCGAGATATGCAAAGCGACCGGTGGTTGCGATCTGCCCTCCCGTTGTTGTCCAATAGGGTTCCCCGGGATTGGGAGAACGGCCAAACGCGCCCTGATAAGCTTGTTCTGGGCTACCTGTAACCGCCAGACTTTGCGCTGACTGCCCCTCGGAGTCATAGGTCTTGATCTTACCGCTACCCCGGGCGCTTTCGAAAACGACAATCGCTTCATTTGGAGCCAGCATTCCACCGCCAAACCCAACGGGTCTGCCCGCCATCTCACGCCTGAATCCACTCGGACCAATATCGCTAATACCGATCCCGGCGAAGATCATAGTAGCAGCAGCGACTGCAAGCTCATTGTCAGCCAAGTTCGGTAGATTGGCACTGGCAAAAGAAGTAGCATAGATGCTATTGAATGCTTGTGGTACGCCAGCTGCCGTCTCGCCGTACTTCATCTCCAGTGTACTTCCCATGGCCGCGATGACCGGCATGGTCTGATGATCTTGCAGCCAAACCAGAATCTCGGCATCCAGCCGTGATGGGTTTGAGTCATACAACTCCAACCAGTGGGTTGTGGTGCCAACGCCACACCCACCGCCTTCATCCCCATTGGTGCAAGCCTGCGCATGCCCAGTGGGATCCCGATAGATAGCGGGGCGGTTCCCGACGTAGCTGTATCGATTCAAGCTCTGTGGATCGCCCGGCGCCGGCACGATAGTATCCGCCTGCAGGAAGCGTCCGATCGTGGGGTCATACCATCGCGCGTTGTAGAAGTACAGCGCCGTGCCCGCATCCCAGCGCTGGCCGGTGAACCGGTAGGTCGTGATCTGCCCGCCCGGATTGTAGCGGCTGTCGCCGTAGGGATAGTAGCGCAGTTCGGTGACGCGGTTGCCGCTGGCGTCTGTCGTGATCGCGGTCGAGCCGAGATGGTCGCTCAACAGGAAGTGCAGCGTCCCGCCGTTATTCTCCGCCACGCGTACGTTGCCGGCATAGTAGTACTTCTTCACCGTGCCGCCGGTCACTTCGTAGTAGTTGCCCACGTAGATGCTGGTCGTGCCGTTGACCACCGCCTTGACGCGGTTGCCGTCCCCGTCGTAGGTGTAGCTGGCCGTCACGCCATTGCTCACCTGGGTCAAGCGGTTTTCAGCGTCATAGGCCAGGGTGATGTCCAAACCCCACGGCGTGATGCGCCGCGTGGCGTTGCCATCGGCGTCGTACCAGTACTTCTGCACGCCGCCGATGTGCGTGACCGCGTGCTTGTGCGCCGCATCGTTGTAGGCATAGGCGCTCCCCTCGAAGCTGGTCAGGTTGCCGGCGTTGCTGTAGGCGTAGTTGCGCGAGCTATACGTCCCGTAGCTGCCGCCCGCGGCTTGGGCCGTCTTCAAGCGATTCAGATCGTCGTAGCTGAAGCTCTGCGTCTGGCTGCCGCCGTAGGCCGCGGCGTCGCTGATGGTCAGCACGTTGCCGTTGTCGTCGTAAGTGTAGCTGAGCCGCTGCAGATCGTAGTAGTTTGGGCTGGTCTTGCCGGCTTTCAAGCTCACCAGCCGGAAGTTCTCAGCCGCACTGTAGGCGTAGAGCTGCCGCAGCACGCCCGCCGTGCTGCCCAACCGGCGCTCCGTCACCTGCCCGCGTACGTTGTAGAGCGTGTCGCCCACGTAGGTGGCCGCGCCGCTTACGGTGTCCAGCAGCCCTTGCGACGAGTAGCCAAAGTTCACCTGTTCGCCGCTTTGGCCCGCATTGCCGCCGGGATAGATCTGGGCGACCGGGGCATCCAGCACGCCATAATTCCACTGCGTCACAAATGTCCCGGCGCCGGTGATGGTCTGGGTTTCCTTGCGCAGCCGGCCCCGCCCATCGTAGACCCATTGGGTGCTGCCGGAGGGGTCTTCTATTCTGGTGCGCCGTCCCAGCCCGCGGTTGGTGATGGCGGCGCCGCCCTCGGTGTAGGTGTAAGTGGTGTCATCGTAGTAGTTCTTGATGCTATAACCGGTGACGCCCGGGTCGGCCGGGCATGCGGTCGTGCCAACGCTATAGGTTTTGCCCTTTAGCCGGTTATGCCCATCGTAATAGAAACAACTGCGCTGGTTCTTGGCGTCCGTCTGACGGATCAGATTGCCCACGGCATCATAGTCATAGGTCCACGTGCCCATGTCGGCGTCAATCAGTTGCGTCTTGCGGCCCAACAGATCGTAACTGGGATCGGTCACGGCGCCATCCGGCCCGGTCACCGTCTCCAACTGGTCGCGCACGTTGTAGGCATAGGTCGCCGTGGCGTAGGGGGGATCGTTCCAACCGGGCGTGGGCGGGTTTTTGGCGTAGGTTCCGGTGAACTGCTGGCTGCTGCTCAGCCGGCCGAAGGCATCGGCGACGCTGAGGGTCTGCCGGCCCAGCGGATCGAGGACCGCGGTCCGGCGGCCGTGGTAGACGGTCTCCACGGTGCTGTTGTCCGGTTGTGTGATCTTGGTGACCCGGCCCAGGCCATCGTAGGCGGTGCGCGTCACCGGTTGCGGCGGGGTGATCCAGTTGAAGACCTGGTAGGTTCCCAGCGTCGTGCCCGTATAAGGCGGTGTCACCCCGATCACCGCGCCCAGGGCATTGGATTGCCGGCTCACCACCGCGCTTTGGCCGCTGTTCTCCACCTCCGCCTGCGTCTGTAGCGGCTGGCCCAACCCGTCGTAGAAAGTGTAGTCCTCCAGGTAGGTCACAGTGGCGCCGGGTGGATCTGACGCGAGGCCGGTGTCGTCGCGCACCCGATGCTGAACTTGGGTGGGGCCGGCGGTGTCGGCGTAGAGCCACATTTCGCTGGGCGCGGCGTTGAAGGAACCCGTGCCCGGTTTGCGCAGTTCCAGCGCACGGCCGAACCCGTCATACCTGTAGCGCGTGGTTGCCGCGTTGGGATCCACAACCTTCTGCAACTGGCCCACCAAACCGTAGCCGCCGCTTTCCGGGTTGATGCCGTAGTAGGCGTAGCTGGTCGTCAGCGTGGCGCCACCACCCGCGCCCGGCGTGGTCGTGACGCTGAGCGGATAGGTCCCGAAGGTCGTGTCGTAGCTGGTGCTGGTCACGGCGCCGTTGGCCGCGGTCGCGCTGTTCAGGTTGCCGTAGCTGTCGTAGCCGTTCAACGTCTGGCGCACCCAGTCGCCCTGGCTGGCGCCGTCACAGGTCTTGGCCTGCCAGATCTCTTTGAGCAGGCCTTGCGAGTTCTGGGTGGTTGCTGCGCCCTGCTGGTTGTAGCCGGTGGTGTCGTAGATCCAGCGGGTCTGCCCCTGGCACACACTGCCGGCGTCCCACAGCTTTTCCTGGCCCAGCCGATTCACGATGTACTTGCCGGTCGGTGTGTCTACCTTGGGGTAGTACCAGCGCTCGGTCGTGAGATACAGCGTGCTGCCGCCGTCGCTGTACTCCTTGATCCGTGTCAGGTTGCCGTATTGTTTGGCGCCTTCAGAGCCCTGCTGGTGATCACTGTCGTAGAAGTACTGCGTCACCTGATCCTGCGGGTTGGCGCCATCTTTGTCGTAGGTGCGCTGGGTGCGCTGGTTCAGGTAGGTGAACGGCGCGCCGCCATACACCGCCGCCGTGGTGAACGCCCAGATGTTCAGCGTTTCGAATTGCGTCTTGCCGCCGGCCGTGGTTACCTGTCGGGCCTCCTTGCCCAGGTAACCGGCGTTGCCGCTGCCATCTTTGAACTCGTGCGCCACCCAGTTGCCCGCGCCCAGGCTGCTGGGCAGCGTCTCGGTGACGAAGCGATAGCCGGCGACATTGATACCGTCGTAAAGCTTGGTGGTGTAGGCATAGCGCCATTGATCGGCCGTGCCCGTCACCGTGTCCGTCACCGTGCGCGTCGCCACCACCCCGTCGGCGCCGTAACCCAAGGCGACCTGCCCGCCGTAGCCGTTGTCCAGGGCCAACGTCTGGCTCCGGGTGTTGGTGAAGCGGGTCGCCGGCAGGCAGTTGGTCAGCGCCGCATCGCTGCAGCGCCGCACCGCCCGCAGCGCAAACAGGCGCTGGTTGGCGCGGTTCCAGTCCGGCTTGCCCACCGCATCCGGTTGGTCGTCGCCATCATCGGCAAAGAAATCATATTCCAGCTTGTAGGCCGCGGTCAGGCTGCCGCCTTGCGT
>JAPKMS010000039.1 GCA_026645775.1 Anaerolineae bacterium | reverse complement strand
TCAGATAAACCATAGAGAGGTAAGCAAGATGAAAAGACACATTCGCATAGCCCTAATGATTGCCATCGGCATCGGCACTCTGGTGACGACTCCTGCACTGGCAGCCTTTGCCTGGGGCGCCGTCACCGGGCCTGCGGTTTCCAATGTGACGGGTAGCACCTGGACTGTCACGTGGACCATCAATGTGACGACGCTGAGCGGCAATGATAATGTCGTCTGCGTCAGCACGAACACCGGGCAGTCTGCTCAATGCGGAAGCACGACTGGCGTCCTCACGTGTGTGCTTAACAACGTGCCGAACACTGGCACGGTGACCTCGGATATATCCGCCTATTCCGGCACTTGTGCCAGCGGCAGCAAAAAGACCCAGGGTCCCACAGGCGCAATCAGCCCGCTGGCCGTCACCCTGACGTCTTTCTCCGCCAGCACGACCGCCGGTGGCGTGACCCTGGCGTGGGAAACCGTCTCCGAGACGGATAACGCCGGGTTCAACATCTACCGGGCCGGGTCCGAAGCCGGGCCGTGGATGCAGGTCAATGAGACGCTGATCCCGGCCGCGACGCCCGGATCCAGCGAGGGGCACGCGTACACCTGGACCGACGCGAACGCGCAGTCCAACACCGTCTACGTCTACCGGCTGGAATCGGTGGCGCTGGATGGCACGGCCGAGGTCAAGGACGTGACCGGCATCGCCTTCCGCCCCGCGCAGCGGCGATGGATACCGATCG
This sequence comes from Anaerolineae bacterium, assembly GCA_026645775.1. Taxonomy (GTDB): domain Bacteria; phylum Chloroflexota; class Anaerolineae; order CG2-30-64-16; family CG2-30-64-16; genus MO66. The sequence continues at coordinate 4,698 of JAPKMS010000039.1, read as the reverse complement.
CACGATAGATAGTGGCGACCGAGGTCGCTGACGAGCCTGCGGCTGCAAGGTCGGCCTCCGCCGACCAGATCGCGTCCATGTAGATGGACGCCCGGCGCCGCAGCGCCCCTTCGCCGCGACCTCGGTCGCCACAGAAATGGCTTTGTCGCGACGCGGCGGATGTGCTATAATCCATCCAGGCCGGTCCGATGCGCCGGCAGGGCATAATACGGCGCAAAAATCCACGTTGATCTTGATGGAGGGTAGTGACGACCTCAGTCGTCCGTCGCCCACGGAAAAGCGACTAAAGTCGCTACTACGCCCCATCTCATACTCGAAAGGAAGCTTCCATAACCGCTCCGATCCAGGATCCGCCCATCGCCATCGCCCCGGGTGCGGGCGATCTACCCAAGGTCACGCTCGTGGCCCCCGACGGGGCGCGCATTGAAGTCTACCTCCACGGCGCACACGTCACCTCGTGGGCGCCGGCGGGCGGCAAGGAACGCCTGTTTCTGAGCCGCACTTCCGCGTTCCGGGCCGGCGCGCCGATCCGCGGCGGCATCCCCGTGGTGTTCCCGCAGTTCGGCGGGGGCGGACCGCTGCCCCTGCACGGGCTGGTCCGCACCATGCCGTGGGAGCTCGCCGGCGCGGATGGGGACGGCCGCGGCGCGACCGCGACCTTCCGCGTGCGAGACACCGAGGAAAGCCGGCGGCAGTGGCCGCACGCCTTCGAAGCCGAGCTGACCCTGGCGATCGGCGGGAGCGATTTCGCCATCACCCTCGCGGTGACCAACACCGGGGCCGAGCCGTTCGCCTTCACCACCTCGTTCCACACCTATCTCGCCGTGGCCGATGTGGCCGCCACCTGCGTCCAAAGCCTGGCGGGCCTGCGATATCGCGATGCCGCGGCGGGCGGCGTCGAGGTATTGGAGACCGCCCCGCAGGTGGACTTCACAGGCGAGGTGAACCGGATCTACTTCGACGCGCCGGCCGAGGCGCAGATGATCGAGGCGGGCCGGACAACCGTCATTCGCAAGGCGGGCTTCTCCGACACCGTGGTGTGGAACCCGGCCGCGGCCAAATGTGCGACCATGGCCGACCTGGAGCCGAACGACTACCAGCGCTTCATCTGCGTGGAGGCGGCAACCGTCGGCACGCCGGTGCAGTTGGCCCCGGGCGAGTGCTGGCAGGGCGCCCAGACGATCGCCGCCTGAGAGGGCTGCACGATAACTTTTGCGACGCTCCGGTGGGATGTCACGATCCGGCCGGAGCGTCGTTATTATGACAATACCGGGGTAGCCTAATGTCATTCTGGGACCACAGCCCCGAAGAATCTCTCCGGGCGCTCGTCATTCCGAGCGGCCCGCAGTCCATGTCGAAGCCAACGGCGAAACGAAGCAAAGAATCTCCCCGCCGGTCAAAGGAGGCCGCAACCCATGAAACAACGCCTTTCACGCCTGATCTGTGCACTCATCCTGATCGGCCTCGCCCTGCCCGCGGCCCTGGAGAGCGGGATCGGCAGCGCTCCGGTCCAGGCCGCCGCCGATGACCTGCCCGAGGGCGTCTTCGTCGTCCGCGTCTATTACCGCGCCGCGGAGGAGATCCGCCTGCTGGCCGGCTACGACCTCTTCGAATACAACAACCGGGAAGAACAATACGTGCTGGTGGCTGTGGATCGCGTGGGGTTCAAAAAGCTGCAGGGGTTGGGCTTCCGTGTGGCGCTGGACCCGGCCGAGACCGCCAACTTTACGCCGGCCCGGGCCTTACCCGGCCAGGCCGAGGGCATCCCTGGCTACGCCTGCTACCGCACCGTCGAAGAGACCTTTGCGACCGCCGAGGCGATCGTCGCCGCGCATCCGACCCTGGCCACCTGGATAGATGCCGGCGACTCGTGGGAGCGGAGCGTCGGCCAGGCGGATGGCTACGACATGCGGGTGCTCGTGCTGACCAACTCGGCCGTCGCCGGGCCCAAGCCGAAATTCCTGGTCACCGCCTCCATCCATGCGCGCGAATATGCCCCGGCTGAGCTGGTCACCCGTTTCGCCGAATACCTGGCGGACAACTACGGCACGGACGCGGACGCCACCTGGCTGCTGGATCATCACGAGATCCATCTGCTGCTGCAAACCAACCCCGATGGCCGCAAGGAGGCTGAGACCGGCATTTCGTGGCGCAAAAACACCAACGAGAACTACTGCGGCGCCACCAGCAGCAACCGCGGCGCCGATCTCAACCGCAACTTCTCATTCTACTGGAACGCCTGCGCCGGCTGCTCCAGCGGCGTCCCGTGCGATCCGACCTACCGCGGCCCGACCGCGGCCTCTGAGCCCGAGACCCAGGCGGTGCAAAGCTATCTGCGGGCCATCTTCCCCGACCAGCGCGACGCCGCGCTCGCCGCGGCCGCGCCGGACGACGCCACCGGCCTCTACCTGGACGTACACAGCTACAGCGAGCTGGTGTTGTGGCCCTGGGGCTTCACCGCGGACGCTGCGCCCAACGGCCCGGCCTTGCAGACGCTGGGCCGCAAGTTCGCCTACTTCGACAGCTACACGCCCCAGCAGGCGTATCAGCTCTACGGCACCGATGGCACCACCGATGACTTCGCGTACGGCGAATTGGGCGTGGCCGCGTACACCTTCGAGCTGGGCACCGCCTTCTTCCAGGACTGCACCACCTTCGAAAACACCATCGTGCCGGCCCATCTGCCTGCGCTGATCTACGCCGCCAAGGTGGCCCGCACCCCCTACCTGACCCCCGCCGGGCCGGACGCGCTGGCTGTGACGGTCTCGCCCGCCGCGGTCACGGCCGGCGGGCGCGCGACCCTGACCGCGGCCCTCGACGATACGCGCTACAACACCACCAACGGCGCGGAACCGACGCAGGCCATCGCTGCGGCCGAATACTACATCGACACGCCGCCGTGGCAGACGGGTGCGGTCGCGGCTCCCCTGGCCGCGACCGACGGGGGCTTCAACAGCAGCATCGAAAACGTCACCGCCGTGTTGGAGACCGGCTGTCTGTCCGCCGGGCGGCATATCCTCTACGTGCGCGGCCGGGACGCGGATGGGGCCTGGGGCGCGTTCAGCGCGACCTTCCTGACCGTGGAGGCGCCGGCCGCGCCCGATTACACCCTGTGCGTCACGCCCGCGGCGCAGGTGGTCTGCGCGCCGGCCGCCGCCCGGTACGAGGTCGCCGTCGGCGCCTGGAACGGGTTCAGCGGCCCTGTAACGCTGAGCGCCGGCGGCGCGCCCGCGGGGGTGACCGCCAGCTTCAGCCCGAACCCGGTCGGCGCGCCCGGCGCCAGCACCCTCACACTCGATGACACCGCGGCCGCCGCGGCCGGCGCCTACACTCTGGCCGTGTCTGGGGCCGCCGCGTCCGGCGCACACACCGCCGCCGCGCAGATGACCCTCTACGCGGGCGCGCCCGCCCCGGCCGCGCTCTCGGCCCCCGCCGACGGCAGCACGAGCGTCGCCACGACAACCGCCTTCGCCTGGGAGGCCCCCGGCGCGGCCAGCTATGAGATCCAGGTAGCGACCGATCCCGCGTTCACCGCCCTCGTCGCCTCCGCGGCCGGGCTAACCGCACCCGGCTTCACGCCGGCGAGCGCGTTGGCGCTGGACACTGTGTACTACTGGCGGGTGCGCGCCGGCAATCCCTGCGGCGCGGCCTGGTCGGCCGTGGCCGCGTTCCGCACCGCGGCGGACGGCTGCACGACGTACACCAGCGCCGACGTGCCCCGGAGCATCCAGGACAAGCAATCGGTCGGGAGCACGCTGGCCATCCCTGACGCGTTCACCCTCACCGACGTCGACGCGACCATCGGCCGCATCGACCACTCCTATGACGCCGACCTCGACATCTACCTGCGGCACCCGGACGCCACAGAGATCATGCTCTCCACGGACAACGGCGGCAGCGGCGACAACTACGTCGACACAACCTTCGACGACGAAGCCGCGGCCGCGATCACCGCGGGCACGGCGCCCTTCACCGGCCGCTATCGGCCCGAGGGGCTGCTGCGCGGGTTCGACGGCAAGGTCGCCGCCGGCACATGGACGCTGCGCATCTACGATGATGGGGCCGGCGACACCGGCACGCTCAGCGCGTGGCGGCTGACGCTGTGCGGCGACGCGGCCTCGGTCGCGGCCGATTACAGCGACCTGGCGGCCAGCTACGGCATCGCCTGGCACACGGGCGGCGGCGCGGTGCGCCTTGGCGCGCTGTGGGATGCAGATGCCGCGTTCTGGGCCGGGTACGACGACGGCCGCAGCGATGATGGCGCGACGCGCGGGGCCTGGACCGCGACTACCGGCACGGTGAACCTGACCGTGACCGGCGCGCCGGGCTACGTGACCGGCTGGTTCGACTGGAACGAGGACGGCGACTTCGCGGACGACGGCGAGCGGGCGTTCACCGCCGAGCCGGTCGGCGCGGGCGAGACCCGGTCGGTCAGCTTCGCGACGGGGACATCGGTCTACGGTAAGACGATCACCGCGCGCTTCCGCGTCGCATCGGCGGCCGACGCCAGCCCCCAGCCCGACGGTGCGGCCGCCGACGGCGAGGATGAGGACTACACCTGGCACTTCAGCCCGTCGGCAGTGACGCTGGCCAGCCTAACCGCGGCGGGGGCCGGGCCAGAGGGCGTGCTGGTCGCCTGGGAGACGGTCAGCGAGACGAACAGCGCCGGGTTCAACCTCTACCGGGCGGACGGCGGCG
>JAPKMS010000038.1 GCA_026645775.1 Anaerolineae bacterium | reverse complement strand
CGATTATAACCGATCCGCACAAGTTTCTCGTGCGAACGAATCCCGCCGCGCGGGATCGCAGGTCTCAGAATGACATAAAATGCAATACGCAGCACGCAACACGCAACACGCAACACGAAAGGATCTCTTTCATCACCATGCCTGACACAAACGCTGTTCCGATCACCTGCCCGAACTGCGGGAACCAGTACCAGACGCCCGTCCGTTCGATCATCGACGTGGGGCAACAGCCCCAACTGCGGCAAGCCCTCCTTTCCGGCCAACTGAACCTGGCGGTTTGTCCCAAGTGCCATACCGGCGGGATGCTGGAAGTGCCGTTGGTCTACCACGATCCGGGCGCCGAGTTCCTGGCAGTCTACTTCCCGCAGCAACTCAACATCCCCGAGATGGAAAAGCAGCGGATGATCGGCGATTTGACCCAGTCGCTGATGCGCACCCTGCTGCCGGAGCAGCGCAAGGGCTATTTCCTCAGCCCGCGCCAGTTCGCCAGCCGGCAGAACCTGATGGATGCAGTGCTTGGCACGATGGGCATCACCCAGGAGGAGCTCGACCGGCAGCGCAAGAAGATGAAGATGGTCGAGCAGTTCATGGTGATGGCCGATGATCCCAAGGGGTTGCAGATGATGGCCAAGGGCCAGGACGCGCAACTGGACTACGAATTTTTCGGCATCCTGGCGGGCATGTTGCAGCAGGCGCAGGGCATGGGCGATGAGAAGTCGGCGGCGCGGCTGGAGCTGTTGCAGAAGAACCTCATGCCGATCACCACCTTCGGCAAGCGCATGGTCAAGCAGCAGGCGGCCGTCGAATCGCTCAAAGAGATCAAGGACGCGGACGAGTTTCTGGAGAAGATGGTGGCCTCCGACCCGGACGAGGTCACGGCTATCGCGGTCTCGGCCCGGCCGATGCTGGACTACAAGTTTTTTGAAAGCCTGACCGCGCGCATCGACGCCAGCCAGGGCGCGGAGCGGGATCGCCTGGGCAAGCTGCGCGACCAACTGCTGGAGCTGACCCAAAAGCTGGATGAGGCTGCGCGCGCCGGCATCGACGAGGCGATGGGCCTGCTGCGCCAGATCGTCAGCTCGCCAAGCCCGCGCTCGGCCGTCCACGAGCACGCTGATGAGATCGATGATCTCTTCATGTCGGTGCTCAGCATGAATATCCAAGAGGCCGAGCGCCAAGGCGACAAAGACCTGTTGGCCACCTTTGAGATGATCTACGACGAGGTGATGGCCCTGGTGGAAGCCGGGCTGCCGCCCGAGATGCAGTTGATCAACGAACTGCTCCGTACGTCGTACCCCGATGGCACGCGGGCGCTGTTGAGCGAGCACCGCGCTGAGGTGACGCCCGAGCTGCTCGAGCTGGTTGGCCAGATGGCCGACGAGATGGTGCAGCGCGAAGACCCGGAGGCCGCCGAAACCGCCAAGCGCCTGCGCGACATCCGATCCCAGGCGATGTTGATGGTGTGAGCTGGATGAACGCTGACCGTGTTGCTGCCGGGATCGCTGATGCACGGGCCGCCGAAACGGGGGCCGATGTGCCCCCGCGCATCAGCGCCGGCCTGACGGGCCGGCTGCTGGCCCAGGCTGAGGTGCAATTGGCGCTGGTGGACAGCGTGACGGCGGGCGAGGTGGCTCGTCTGCTGCGCACCACCGCCGAGGGCGCGGGGGTCGTCGTCGCAGCGCATGTGGTCGATGGCCCATCCGCCCTGGCCCGGACGCTGGGCCTGTCGGCGGCCAAGCTGGACGCGTTCGGCTGGGTCTCGGAAATGGTTGCGGCCGAGTCCGCGGCCACCCTGATCGACACGTACGAAGGCGGCTGGGGTCTGGCGATCCTGGGGTCATCAGAGGGCGACGGGGAGGACGGCAGCGAACTGCCGGGCGGCGCCTACATCGCCCTGGGCACGCCGGTTACGACAACGGTTACGCACGCTCCGTATGTCAGCGGGGACGCGCTGGCGCACAGGGAGGCAGTCACGTTGTGCGTGCTCGATCTGCTCTGCCGGCAGGCGATAGCGAAGCTGGAAACTACCGGAGGACTTCATGCCTGACATTCCATTCCAACTTAAGCTCGTCCAGATCGAAAACCCGGATGCCCTGAACCTGATTTTGGGGCAGAGCCATTTCATCAAGACCGTTGAAGACATCCATGAGGCCGTCGTTGGCGGTGTGCCGGGCGTCAAGTTCGGGTTGGCATTCTGCGAGTCGTCGGGCGAGGCGCTGGTGCGCTCCACCGGCAACGATCCCGACCTGAAGGCGCTGGCTGAGCGGAACGCGTTGGCGCTCGGCGCCGGCCACTCCTTCATCCTGTTTCTCGGCAACGCCTTCCCGATCAACGTCTTGAACGCGATCCAGGCGGTGCCCGAGGTGGCCGGCATCTACTGCGCGAGCGCGAACCCGGTGCAGGTGCTCCTGGTGGAAAGCGAACAGGGCCGCGGTATCCTGGGCGTGATCGATGGCATCCATACTCGGGGCATCGAGGACGCCGACGGGGTGGCGTGGCGCAAGGGTTTCCTGCGCAAGATCGGCTACAAAATCGCTTAAGTCAGTTAGAGGTAGTTAGAAGATGGCAAAACTGCGTAAACCGAGAGGGTTCCGGCCCTGGCTGCTCGCCGTTCTCGTGCTGATGTTGCTGGCAAGCGCCTGTCAGCCGGGCTCAACCCCGCTGGCACAGGCGCCCACGGCCACATCGGAACCGCCCACGGCCGTGCCGCCGACAGCCGAGCCCACCAACACCGCGACGCCCGCTGAGTCGCCGACGCCCACGTTGACCCCGGAGCCGACTGCGACGAAGGCGCCTAAGACGATCCACGAGACCGACAATTACCTGGTGCTGGGCATGGATCAACGCCCCAATGAGGGCGCCTGGCGCACCGATACGATCATTGTCGTTGCCGTCGATTACGACGCCGGACAGGTCGGTATGGTCAGCATCCCGCGCGATCTCTGGGTGAACATCCCCGGCTACGGCATGGGACGCATCAACCAGGTCGATTTCGAGGGCGAGTCGTTGAAGTACCCCGGCGGCGGCCCGGCGCTGCTTGCCAAGGTCATCCAAACCGAGTTGGGCATCCCGATCCCCGAGAAGCATTGGGTCCGTCTGCGGCTGGAGGCACTGCCCGAGCTGGTGGATGCGCTGGGCGGCGTGACTGTGACGCTGGATTGCCCGCTGCATGAGCTGACGCCCGATCCGAAGGCCCCCGACAGCGGCGCCTACGAGCATTTCGATCTGCCGGCCGGAGAGGTGTTTATGGATGGGGCGACGGCGGCCAAGTTCGCCCGTTACCGTTACGCCTCCAGCGATTTCTCGCGCGCCAAGCGGCAGCAGCAGTTGATCTGGGCGATTCGCGAGCGGGCGCTGCAGGTCGATGCGATCCCGCAGATTCCGCAGTTGTGGAAAACGCTGTCGAAGACCTTTAAGACCGAGCTCAGCCTGGTGGATGTGATCCGGCTGGCGCGCCTGGGCAGCAGCATGAAGGCCAATCAGGTACATGGCCTGGTCTTCAGCCAGAAGGCGATCGCGAATGCGGTGGTGGGCGGCGGCGCCCAGGTCGTCAAGGTGCTCGACTCGGCGCAGCTCCAGCGGGAGCTGGCGGGGCTGTTCCGGGCGCAGTCGATCTCGGCGCAGGGGCGCGAGGGGTCCGGCGGTTGTCCCACCCCGCAACCCCCGCCCGCGACGCCCACGCCCACGGCAGAGGTAACAGCAACGCCGGGGCCGTGAAGGAACGCCTCCTGAAGGAAAACAAACCGGTGGCCTGCAACATCCCATCAGATGTTACAGGCCACCGGTTTATTTTTGCGCCTGGTATGTGGCCCTACGGCTTCACGGGCGAAAGGGCGCTGCCCGGCGTCGCCAGCGGCGAGACGTCGGAGCCGACGGACGGCAGCGATTGTTGTTGCTTGGGTGCAGTTTCCGCGGCCGGGGTGGCTGTACCGGCGGTGTCTTGCTTGCGGCAGCCCGCCAGGCCCAGGCTAGCGAAAACCAGCGCGACCACCAATACCGCAGTTTCGATTTTGTGCTTCAGCATCTGTCCTCCAGAGATTGTAAAGTTCAGGCACGCCGCCGGGCGACCCAGATCATGCGGCTGCTCTCGCTCTCGAACGGCCCCAGATCCCAATCACCGTAGAGTGCCTCGATAGCGTACCCTGCTCGGTCGAGCAGCAGCGCCATCTCATAGCGCCAAACGTAGCGCAGATCGAAGGGCACAAGGGTGCGTCGCACCAGCCCATCTGCGCCCAGTTCGTCGTATACAAACGTGTTGTGCATCATCTGCGCGGCCAGATCCACCGTGCGGATCACGAACTTCGACACGGTATTTCCGGTCTGCGGATCGATCCACGTCTTCCACCATTCCAGGCGGCCATCCAGGCCAGCCAGTTGGCCCACATCGGGGTGGAGGATGTCGATCAGCAGGAGGCCGCCGGGCGCCAGGCTTTCGCGCCAGTGCTTCAGGGCGCGCACCTGCTCGGCCTGGGTCGTCAGGTGTAGGAAGGTGTTCATCACGGTGAACGCCAGCCGGTAGGGGCCGGCCAGCACCGCGTCGCTGTAGTCGCCCTGCACCCACGTCATCCGCCCGGCCACGCCGGCCTGCTCGGCTTTGGCGCGCGCCAGGGCCAGCATCTCGGGGCTCAGATCTACCCCGGTCACGGCATAGCCGGCGCGAGCCAGCGGGATCAGCGCACGACCGGTGCCGCAGCCCAACTCCAGGATCGGCCCGCCGGTGCGTTGTGCGTACGCCTCCAGGATCGGCAGGTCATCCGCGTAACCGGCGAAGTCGGCATCGAAGAAACGCGCAGCCCGGTTCATGGCGTCGAGCATGGGAAGCGATGTTTCCATGGCGCTCAGTGTATCACAACCGCGGGATACGACCCAAATAAAACCGCCAACCCAATCGGCTTCCGGTTTGTCGGCCCTGCGGCAACATGCTATCATACCTGGCTATGCTGACCGATCCTGAAATCCGTATCATCCGTAGTGCCAACCGACGCAAGACCGTCTCAGCTCGCTGGGCCGATGCGGGCTCGGTGATCGAGGTGCTGGCGCCGGCCAGCGCGTCAGATGCCGAATTGGCCCCTCTGATCGAGACGCTGCGGGGCAGGCTGCTGCGGGACAAGGCGCGGGCCGACACCGCCGATGACCGCGATCTGGCCCGGCGGGCCGCCGAACTGAACCGCGAGTACTTCGAGGGCAAATTGCGCTGGAGCGAGATCCGCTATGTTGCCAACCAGCAGCACCGTTACGGCAGTTGCACCCCGGCCACTGGCGTCATCCGCATCTCGCACCGGGTGGCGGTGATGCCGGGTTGGGTGCGAGACTACGTCTTGGTGCACGAGCTGGCGCATCTGCGCGAACCCAATCACGGCCCGCGTTTTTGGAAGCTGGTGAGCCGCTATCCGCGCACCGAGCGGGCGCGCGGCTACCTGATCGCTTTGGGGCTGGAATCCGAAGGCGATGACGCGAGTGACCGTGACCTGGAGACTTCAGCGGCGGCGTAGCGCTTGATGCGGGCGGGCAACCGACTTGCAGGGCGAGTGTCCTCTCAATAATCCGGGGCGACGTGCCTGGCACTTCTGCAAAGTGCCAGGCACGTAATGGCAAGCCCCCTACAAATTGAGAAGATACCAGGGCGATTTCCTTGGGGCCAGCTTGGGCCTGGCTTTGACACCCTGCTGCTCGTCGTGTACAATGCTGACACAAACTTAGTGAGATGATAGAGGAATGAAGACATGAGTAATTTTTACTATGGTGGACAGGCCGTCATGGAAGGCGTGATGATGCGCGGGCGCAAGCAGATGGCGGTGGCTGTGCGCGCACCCAATGGCGAGATCGTCGTGCACGAAGAGCCGCTGACCGCGGCCATCTATACCAAGAAGTGGGGCCAGTGGCCGTTTGTGCGGGGCCTGGGCATGTTGTGGGATGCGCTCGGCCTGGGGATGCGGGCCTTGCTCTGGTCGGCCGATATCGCGATCCAGGAAGAGGGCCAGCCCGCGGTGAAGTTCACCGGCCCGGTGGCCTGGACCACCATTGCTGTGTCGCTGGCGTTCTCTGTGGCGCTCTTCTTTTTGCTGCCTACCGCAGCAGCCAAGTGGATCTCACCGATGGCCGATAGCGGCCTGGTCATCAGCCTGGTGGAAGGGGTGATCCGCCTGGGGTTGTTCCTGGCCTATCTCTGGGCGATCGGCTTCATGCCCGATATCCGGCGGGTCTTCGCCTACCACGGCGCCGAGCACAAGACGATCAATGCCTATGAGGCCGGCGCACCGCTGACCCCGCAATCGGTGGCCCAGTTTACCACTGCCCACACCCGCTGCGGCACCAGCTTCTTGCTCTCAGTGATGGTCATTTCGATCCTGGTGTTCGCGCCGTTCCACTTCGACAACCTGGTCTTGCGCCTCCTCTCGCGCCTCCTGCTGATTCCCGTGGTGGCCGGCATCGCCTATGAGTTTCTGCGCTTCACCGCCGCCCATGTCGATCATCCGGTGGTGCGGGCACTGATCACCCCGGGCCTGCTGTTGCAGCGTCTGACCACGCGCGAGCCCGAACCGGCCATGCTGGAATGCGCCATCGCCGCGCTGAAGCCCGTGCTGGCTTCGGACGGCATCGAAATCACCCTGCCGGCCAATAGCGTGCCTCAGCCGGTCGCTGTCGCGATTTGATCGTACAGGTGACGTGCGTCCTATCAACGAAAGGGAGACACTATGAGCAAAGTCAGCATCATCGGCGCCGGGTTTGTCGGCTCGACGGTCGCCCACTGGGCGATGATCGCAGGCGGCTGCCAGATCATTCTGGTGGATGTGGTGGACGGGCTGGCCAAGGGCAAGGTGCTTGATTTGATCCAGGCAGGCCCGATTGCCGGCCATGCCATCGATGCGGTCGGCACTACCGACATGGCCGAGACGGCCAACTCGGACATCGTGATCATCACGGCGGGTGTGGCGCGCAAGCCGGGGATGACGCGGGAAGACCTGGTCAGCATCAATGCCGGGATCGTGGGCGGAGTCGTCAAGGAAGTCATCAAGTATTCTCCGAACTGCACCATCATCATGATGACGAACCCGCTCGACACCATGACCTACCTGGCCTACAAGCTCAGCGGTTTCCCGCGCGAGCGCGTGATCGGGCAGGCGGGTGTGCTCGACGGCGGTCGCATGAAGACGTTCATCGCGATGGAGACGGGGCTCGACCCGGAGAACATCCACACCACCGTCTTAGGCGGCCACGGCGACGAGATGGTGCCGCTGGTGCGCTTTTCCAGCATCGGTGGGATTCCACTGTCCAGCTTCCTGACGCCCGAACAGATCGATCGCATCATCGCCCGCACCCGCGACGGCGGCGCGGAGATCGTGCGCTACCTGAAGACCGGAAGTGCGTATTACGCTCCCGGCGCCTCGGCCTGCAAGATGGCCCAGGCGATCGCCAAGAATCAGCATCATATTTACCCCGCTTCGGTCTTCCTGCAGGGCGAGTATGGCCTGACTGACATTTGTTTTGGTGTGCCCGTTATCCTGGGCAAAAACGGCGTGGAGCGCATCATTGAACTCGACCTCAATGACGAGGAGAAGGCGGCTCTAAAGCGTTCGGCCGACCTCATCCGCAGCACCATGGCGGCCTTGAAGTTCTAGCTTCTTGCCCAGGGTGCGGCGAGAGCCTCGTTATAAGGAGCATCGTGGTGTCTTACGAAGTGGAAAATCTCCCCGCAGCGGTCTCCCATGCCGGCCTGTTGGCCTGGGTTCAGGAATCCGCTGAGTTATGCCAACCGGACGTGGTGTATTGGTGCGATGGCACCCAGGCCGAATACGATCGGCTGATGGCCGGGATGGTAGCGTCTGGCGCAGCGACCCCCTTGGCGCAGCGTCCGAACAGCTTCCTGTTTCGTTCAGATCCCAGTGATGTGGCGCGCGTCGAGAACCGGACCTACATCAGCACCGCCCACCGGGATGATGCCGGCCCCTCCAATAACTGGGTCGCGCCCGACGAGCTCAAGCGCACGATGACTGAGCTTTACCGGGGCAGCATGGCGGGGCGGACGATGTACGTGATCCCGTTCTCCATGGGCCCGCTTGGCTCGCCGATGGCGAAGACCGGCGTTGAGATCACCGATAGCCCGTATGTGGTCTGCAACATGCACATCATGACCCGGGTCGGCTTGGCGGTGCTCGAAGCGTTAGGCGCCGATGGCGAGTTTGTGCCGGCGCTGCATTCGGTTGGCGCGCCGCTGGCGCCCGGCCAGCAGGACGTCCCCTGGCCCTGCGCGCCGATCGAGCAGAAATACATCAGCCATTTCACCGAAGAGAACCTGATCTGGTCGTATGGCTCGGGCTACGGCGGTAACGCGCTGCTGGGCAAGAAGTGCTTTGCGCTGCGCCTCGCCTCCGTGATGGCCCGGCGTGAAGGCTGGATGGCCGAGCACATGCTGATCCTGCGGCTGACCAACCCCGCGGGCAAGCGTTACCACATCGCGGCCGCGTTCCCGTCGGCCTGCGGCAAGACGAACCTGGCCATGATCCGACCCACCATCCCGGGGTGGCAGGCCGAGACGATCGGCGACGACATCGCCTGGATGAAGATCGGCCCCGACGGCCGCCTGTATGCGATCAATCCCGAGGCCGGTTTCTTTGGCGTTGCGCCGGGCACTTCCTATCAATCTAACCCGATGGCGATGGATACCGTGCGCGAGAACACCATCTTCACCAACTGTGTGTTGACCGATGAGGGCGATGTGTGGTGGGAGGGGATGGGCGTGCCCACCCCGGCGCATGGCATCGACTGGAAGGGCAGTGACTGGACGCCGGATGTCAAGGAACCCGGCGCGCATCCCAATGCCCGTTTCACCGCCCCGGCCTCGCAGTGCCCGATCATCAGCAGCGACTGGGAAGACCCGGCCGGCGTGCCGATCGACATCTTCGTCTTCGGCGGCCGCCGCGCGAGCGTGACACCGCTGGTGACTGAGGCGTTCAATTGGGACCACGGCGTCTTTATGGGCGCGACCGCGGCTTCTGAGACGACGGCCGCCAACATCGGCGCAGTGGGCAATCTGCGCCGCGATCCCTTTGCCATGCAGCCGTTCTGCGGCTACAACATGGCCGACTATTTTCAGCATTGGTTGGACATGGGTGACCGGCTGGGCGACAAGGCGCCAAAGATTTTCTACGTCAATTGGTTCCGCAAGACGACCGACGGGAAGTGGCTGTGGCCCGGCTACGGCGAGAACAGTCGCGTGCTCAAGTGGATGTGTGAGCGCGTGGACGGCAGCGCGGCGGCCCAGGCGACCGCCATCGGGTATTTGCCGGACGAGGGTACGCTCGACCTGAGCGGGCTTAACCTCTCACCCGAAGCCTTGCACGAGCTGCTTCGGGTCGATGAGACCGCCTGGCAGGCCGAAGCGCTCGACATGGAGAAATATCTCGGCCAGTTCGGCGATCGGATGCCGGAACGGCTGCAGCAGCAAGCGGCGGCGTTGCGGGCGAGACTTGGCTGAAATTGGGGACTAGGGATTAGGAAACAAGGACCAACGAACCTGTCTACTTGTCTACCTGGCTGCTTGTTTCCTACGCCCACTCCTTCATATGAACCGAACCTACCGTTACTACGATCTCATCATGGCCGGGTTTGTGGCGGTGCTGCTGATCAGCAACATCGCCTCGGCGGCCAAGATCATCGACTGGGGCGTGTCGCTGCCGCTGCTCAACCTGCCGTTGGCGTTCGACGGCGGCACGCTCCTGTTTCCGATCAGCTACATCTTCGGGGATGTGCTGACCGAGGTTTACGGCTACGCACGCGGCCGTCGCGTCATCTGGGCCGGCTTTGCCACAGCTATCCTGATGAGCTTGACACTGTGGGTGGTGGGACGGATGCCCGGTGAGGCGCACTGGGAGGCCGGCGCTGGTCAGGCCGCCTATAACGCGATCCTTGGCGGCATCAGCGGCGGCGGGATCGTTGTGGCCAGCCTGGTCGCCTTTTTTGCGGGCGAGTTCAGTAACTCCTATGTGCTGGCCCGCATGAAGGTGCAGACCCGGGGCCGCTGGCTCTGGGCGCGCACCATCGGCTCGACGCTCGTCGGCGAGGGAGTGGACAGCGCACTGTTTGTGCTGATTGCCTGCGCTTTCGGCGTCTTTCCGTGGGCCGTGGCGTTTAGCATCATCGTCGCGAACTACATCTTCAAGGTCGGCATCGAGGTGCTTTTCACGCCGATCACTTACCGCATCGTGGCTCTTCTCAAACGAGTCGAGCACGAGGACTACTACGATGCGGATACGAATTTTAACCCGTTCAAGGTAACGGTGTAATTAGCGAGCACCATGGACCCTCAAGACGCAGAATCTCTCCCCGGCGGCGTTTCTCCCGACTTCCGCTCCGGTTTCGTGGCGGTGATGGGCCGGCCCAATGTCGGCAAGTCGACGTTGGTCAATACCTTGCTCGGCCAGAAGGTTAGCATCGTCTCACCCAAGCCGCAGACCACGCGCAATCGGCTGCTGGGCATTCTGACCCGCGATGACGCGCAGATCATCTTCCTGGACACGCCGGGAATCCACAAGCCTTTACATAAACTTGGTGAAGTTCTGGTGGAGACCGCGACCGCGGCGCTGCCCGATGCCGATGCAGTGGTGTGGGTGGTCGATGTGGCGGCCCGGCCCAACGACGAGGATCGGCAGGTGGCCGCGGTGCTGGCGCAGTCTGCACGCGGCCTGCCCGTGATTCTGGCGTTGAACAAGAGCGATCGACTGCTGCCGGAGTACGTCCAGGATAACACCGACACCTACACCGCGCTCGCACCGGGCGCCGATTCGCTGTTAGTCTCAGCCCTGCGCGGGGATAACCTGGAGCTGCTGGTGGCCAAGATCGTGGCCGCGCTGCCGTATGGGCCGCTGCTTTTCCCCGAAGACCAGGTGACCGATCAGCAGGTGCGCTTCATGGCCGCGGAGCTGGTGCGCGAGCAGGTATTGTTGAACCTGCGCGACGAAGTGCCGCACTCGGTGGCCGTCTATGTGGATGAGTTCAAGGAGCGCGGTCAAGAGGGGCCGGATGGCGGCTTCCGACCGGGCGGCGTGACCTACATCTCGGCGGTCATTTTTGTGGAGCGAGATACGCAGAAGTTGATCCTGCTGGGCAAGGACGGCGCGATGATCAAACGCATCGGCCAGGGCGCCCGGCAGAACATCGAGGAATTGCTGGAAACGCGTGTTTTTCTGGAGCTGTGGGTGAAGGTGCGGCCTAAATGGCGGACCAACGAAGAGGAGTTACGCCGTCTTGGCTACGCTTTGCCCAAGAGCAAGGCCACGAGAGGGGGTGCGCGCCGGAAGAGATTTAGGTCGACATCGCTGGCGCCGCGTGCGCGGCAATGAGTCAGTGCGGGCAGAGGCCAACCGCCTGCCCCCGATTCCGATTTCCAGGAGGATTGCATCATGGATTTCAGCCATATCGATTTCAATCGCATCGTTGCCGGCATGATCCGTGCAGCCAGGCTCGACAAGGACTTTTATGAGGAAGTGGAGCACGACACGAGCTATTCGCAGGATGCGCTCATTGTGGTCCTTGTCGTCTCGTTGATCGGCGCACTTGGCACCTTCTTCAGCACGCTGTTTGCTGGCAATATTCTACAGGCAGTGATCGCCTTCGTTTTCCGGGCGGTCATGGGCGTCGCCGCGTATTACCTGTGGGTTTACGTGGCTCAGTACATCGGCACCCGGTTTTTCAAGGGCACCGGTGATTTCGGTGAGGTGCAGCGTGCCTTCGGGTTCGCCTACGCGCCGCAGGTGTTGAATATCCTGGCCGCGATCCCGTGCGTCGGCTGGTTGATCGGCATTGCGACCTGGCTATGGTCCATCGCCACCGGTTTCATCGCCATCCGCCAATCGCTCGATCA
This sequence comes from Anaerolineae bacterium, assembly GCA_026645775.1. Taxonomy (GTDB): domain Bacteria; phylum Chloroflexota; class Anaerolineae; order CG2-30-64-16; family CG2-30-64-16; genus MO66. Next base: position 8,437 of record JAPKMS010000038.1, on the reverse strand, counting down.
GGATGACACCAATGCCGCCCTGACCGTTGCGATTTCAGCCCTGGTCGTCTTCTTTGTCACCGCCTTGATCGGCGGGCTTGTGGGCGGTCTCGGCCTGGTCGGCGCCCAGATCGTGGGCTCAATTCAGTAGACCGCGGGCCGCTGAAGCCCGACTTTGACAGCGCAAACCGCGCGCCGTTATAATGGCGGCCTGACTGCGGTGATCCTTCGAGGATTCCGAAGCGCCTCGGAGGTTTTATCCATGCCTTATGAATCCAGGAGGTTGAACCATGCTTGTTGGTGAGCGGATGACCCGCAACCCGGTGACGATTCTTGACACGGCCAGCATCGATGACGGCTTGCACTTGATGCGCGAGCGCAAGGTGCGGCGTTTGCCGGTGCTGGATGGCTCGGGCAAGATGGTCGGCATCGTGTCCGACAAGGACCTGCTGCATGCGGCGCCTTCACCGGCGACGTCACTCAGCGTCTACGAACTGCACTACCTGTTGGCGAAGCTGTCCATCAAACAGGTCATGTCCAGCCCTGTGATTTCGATCACCCCGGACACGCCCATTGAAGGGGCCGCCCGCATCATGGCCGATAACAAGATCGGCGGCCTGCCGGTGGTGGAGAATGGCGCCCTGGCCGGCATCATCACTGAGACTGACGTCTTCAAGGTGTTGTTGGAGCTGCTGGGCGCGCGCACTGCCGGCGTGCGGATGACTGTGAAAAGCCGGGAGGCCAAGGGCGTCCTGGCGCAGATCACCCGCGTCCTGGCCGATGTGGGCGCGAACATCGTCAGCGTGGTGGCCTATGCCGGCCCTATTGCCAGCGAGCCGCGCATCATGTTCAAACTGACTGACGTGGATGCCGAGGTGGCGCGCAAGGCGCTTGAGCAGGCCGGGATCGCTGTGGTTGACGTGCGCGTAGACTGATCGGATTTACGCTTATCCCTGACTCGGTCATGGCGCTCTCCGCACAGGAGGGCGCCATCTGTTATGGAGGCTCGCGATGCAGCAGTATCTGGCCCTGCTCCGGCATCTCCTCGACCAAGGCGCGCTGAAGGCCGACCGCACCGGCACCGGCACGCGCTCGGTCTTCGGCTATCAGATGCGCTTCGACTTGGCACAGGGCTTCCCCTTGCTGACGACCAAGAAGCTGCACACCAAGTCAATCATCCACGAACTGCTCTGGTTCATCGCGGGCGAGACCAACACAGCGTATCTGAAACAGCACGGCGTGCGCATCTGGGATGAGTGGGCCGACGAGCATGGCGACCTGGGGCCGGTATACGGCGCTCAGTGGCGCTCCTGGCGCGCCGCCGATGGCCGGCAGATCGATCAGCTTGCGGATGTCATCAGCCAGATCAAACGCAACCCCGATTCGCGACGGCTGATCGTCAGTGCCTGGAACGTGGGGGAGATCGACAAAATGGCCCTGCCGCCCTGCCATGCCTTGTTCCAGTTCTACGTTGCAGAGGGCCGGCTGTCATGCCAGCTTTATCAGCGGTCTGTGGATGTCTTTCTGGGGCTGCCGTTCAACATCGCGTCGTATGCGCTGCTGACGATGATGATTGCGCAGGTGTGCGGGCTGGGGCCGGGGGAGTTCATCCACACGTCGGGTGACGCGCATCTCTACTTGAACCACCTTGAGCAGGCGGAACTCCAGCTCACCCGCGCCCCGCGGCCGCTGCCCCGGATGATTTTGAATCTGGCCGTCACTTCGGTGTTCGATTTCCAATATGAGGATTTTCGCCTGGCGGGATACGATCCGCATCCGACGATCAAAGCGGATATCTCGGTTTAGGCCGGCTAGCTCAACCCCGACTCCCATTCGAAGACCGTGACGCGGAAGTGCGAGAACTCCGACGCCCGAACGCCGAAGATGATATCGAGCAATTCAAGCATCGGCTGGATCTGAAATTGCCAGTCGGCGTCGGCAAAAACGCCCTGAGTCGCCCTGGATCTGTACTGCTCGTGCAGCGCCCGCGTCTCGGCGACGCCGAGATCGGCATGGTAGTCTACATAACCAGCATCAATCGTCGGGACGCCCCATCGCTCGTCCGCGCGTAATGCAGACGCTGACCACCAGGGCGGTTCGACCCTGAAGAGCGCTTCTCCGGTCTGTTGCGCATAGCCAGTTAACCGCACCGAGAATGCCATGTGCGCCTCACACATCGAACGTGACGCGCGCCTGCCAGCCCTCCGTCGTCTCCGTCACGCTGAGATCGTAGAAGGTCACTGCTTTGACGGCGGTGTGGGCCGGCGCGCCGTGATGCCCGTAGGCCACGCCGCGAAGCTCGCGTGGCGATAGCTCGAAGATTTCAAAGCGGGTGTAGAGCGCTGTGTCCAGCTCCTGGCTCAGCAGGAGCGCGTTCAGCCACGCCACCAGGAGCTCGGGCGCATTGTCTGCAGAGACGCGGATGATGCGGGCCAGCTCGACAGGGTGGCTCAGATCGGCGTCTTGCAGCGCAAACATGGCCGCGGCTGCGGTGGCAAAGAGCTCGCGCTGCGTCGCTCCCTGCACCGCGATGGCCCAATCGGCGGTGTGATCGAGTTCCTGCCAGGCGTGCGCTGCGGCCGGCGCGGCGTGATCGGGCGGGGCGGCCAATCGGCGCCGGGTGGTTTCGACATCCAGGTTGATCTGGGCGACCAGCTCACCGACCTCGGCAAAGCGTTGTTCGCCGCGCAGCCGCTCGATAAAGCTCAGCCCCAACGTCTCGCCGTAGAGATTCCCCTCGAAATCCAGCACGTAGGCTTCGATGGAGCGTAGGCCGTTATCGAAGCTGGGGCGCACGCCGATGTTGACGACGGCCGGGTAACCGCGTTCGTCGCGCCAGGCCCAACAAGCATACACGCCATGGGCGGGCGCCAGTCGATCGGCCGGCAGCGTCAGGTTAGCGGTGGGGAAACCGAGCCGGCGACCGCGCTGGGCGCCGTGTTGCACCTCGCCCCACACGCGATAGGGCCGTCCCAACAGGCCCGCCGCCGCGGCCACGTTGCCCTCATCGGCCAGCAAGGCGCGCACGCGGCTGCTGCGCACTGCGGCGCCCTCCCAATCGAACAGCGATGTCACGTGGACGGTGTACCCCAACGCCCGGCCGAGCTCGCTGAGACGTGGAACGTTCCCGTCCCGCCCGCGTCCTAGGGCAAAATCCGGGCCGACCCACAGCTCACGGAGGCGCAGGCGCTGGGTCACGTTCGCCATGAAGTCCGCCGCGGGGGTGGCGGCCAGCTCGCGGGAGAATGGCAGTGCCAATACAAAGTCCATCCCCAGCGCACCGAGCAGATCGGCGCGTTCTTCGGGGCTGGTGAGCCGGAGCAGGGAGACCTCAGGGCGCAGCACAGCCAACGGGTGGGGGTCAAACGTCAGCAGCCCGGCCAGGCAACCCGCGGCATGGGCCGCTTCCGCCAGATCCCCGATCAGTTTTTGGTGGCCGCGGTGTACGCCATCGAAGTTGCCGATGGTCAGGAAAACGGGCTGAGCGGGCGGCTGTGGGGGGAAGCCGGCGTAGGTTTCCATCTGTGCGCCTCAGGCAGCAGCCTTGGCAAAGACTTTTTCTGGCCGCCAGGCCGCCCGGCCGGCATCGTAAATCAGGATGGCGATGGCCGCGCCGTCCGCATCCACGGCGTAGCCGGTATCACCGCTGGGGCGCGCAGGGCAGGGAATAAACTGTCCGTTACGAATCCGCTGCTCGGTGTCGGGGTCCACCGGGACCGGAACCAGGGCGTGCAGCGCGTCGGTCAGCGGATGCACGCTGCGGTCGAGGGTCCCGCCGCGGTGTGCTTCGGCCAGAGCATCCAGCCCGATGGCGTCGGCCACGGTGAACTGTCCGCTGGCTGCGCGGATCAGCCCGCTCATAGCGGCCCCGCAGCCCAGCGCCTGGCCCAGGTCGTAGACCAGGCTGCGGATGTAGGTGCCCGGGTCGCAGGTGACCTCCAATGTGAGGCGCGGCGACTGCCAGGCGATGACTTCGATGCTGTGGATGCGGACCGGCCGTGGTTCGGGCCGCACCTCTTCGCCCCGGCGTGCCCGGCGGTGCAGCGGCACGCCATCCTGTTTGAGCGCGGAGTAGATTGGCGGCGTCTGCAGGGTGTCGCCGATGAACGGCGCAAGCGCGCCCTCGATCTCGGCCTGGGTCAACTCAGGCACGGGCGACGTGGCCACAATTTCGCCGTCGGTGTCATACGTGTCGGTGATGATGCCCAGCAGCGCCTCGGCCCGGTACACCTTACGGCCGGCCATCAGGTATTCGACGATCCGGGTCGCCTGCCCCACGCAGACCAGCAGCACGCCGGTCGCCAGTGGGTCCAGGGTGCCAGCATGCCCCACACGCTGCTCGTGCAGCACGCGGCGCACCCAGGCCACCACGTCGTGCGAGGTCCAGCCTGCGGGCTTGTTGATGTTGAGGATACCGTTGTAGGTGGACATGCTTCAATTCTCGGTTAGTAGGTGCTCAGCCCGCGGCACGGTGCAGCAGCGGCAAGACACGCGCCTGCGCGTCCGCCAATGGCCCGGGGATGGTGCACCCGGCGGCCTGCGGATGACCGCCGCCGCCCAGGCTCAGCGCGATCCGGGCGACATCGCAGCCCGGCCGCGAGCGAAAGCTGATCTCGACCGCGCCGGTCGTTTTCTCGCTGAAGATGGCTGTCGCGCGCGCTTCCGGCGCGTTGAGCAGGTACTCGGCCAGGCCGCTCTCGCCATCCTGCGGTGATCCGGCTGCCTCACGCATCGCGAGCGTCACCTGCGTCCACAGCACATTGCCATCCAGTTGCAGCGCGGCCAGGGCCAACGCCCACAGCCGGATCGCGGCCAGTGGGCGGCGGTTCAGCGCCAGCGCGGTGATCTCGGACACGTTGGCGCCGGCCTCCATCAGCCGGGCTGCGGTGCGCATCACCTCCGGCGTCGTGTTGGAGGTGCGAAAGCTGAGCGTGTCGGTGACCAGGCCGGTCAGCAGGCACACGGCGGCCTCTCGGGTGATGGGTGCTTCGAGGGCATCGGCCAGGTCGACCACGACCTGTGCGGTGGCCGCTGCGCGCGTATCCACGTAGTTTAAGGCGCCGAAATGGAGGTTCGTGACGTGGTGGTCGAGCACGATGATGGGCGCGGCGCCGTAGTCATCGGGACGAAAGACGCTGCCGAGGCGTTTCGCATCACTGGCGTCTACCGCGACGATGGCATCCCACGGGCCAGCGGGCGATGCGGTCAGCAGGTGCTCGGCGCCAGGCAGGAAACTGAGCTGCGGCAGCGGGGGGTCGGCGCATACCAGGGCGATCTGCCGCGTCTCCGCGGTCGGCAGGGGTGGCAGCTCGCGCAAAATCCAGCCCAGCCCCAGCAGCGAGCCGATCGCGTCGCCATCGGGCGAGATGTGGCAGAAGGCCAACACGCGCTGAGCGCGCCGCAGGACGCTGGCAATTTCAGCCAGGCTGGCGGCGCGCTCAGCGGGCAGAGACGTGTTCACGGCTGCGGCGATGGCGGGATATCATGCGCAATCGTATTGAGCAACTCATCGATGCGCCGGCCGCGCTCACTGGACGTGTCCAGGTGGAACGTCAGCTCCGGGATATAGCGTAGGCTCAGATTGCGCGCCAACGACTGGCGCAGGTAGCCCCCGGCATGGCCCAGGGCCTGCAGCACCGAGCGTGTTGATTCCGGCGGGAGTGCATGCTCCACGTAGACACGCGCGTTCCGCAGGTCCTGCGAGACGACCACATCGGTGACGTTCACCATGGCGTCGGCCAGGCGCTCATCGGTCAGTTCTGTGCTGATGAGGAGGCTCAGCTCCTCACGCAGCATTTCAGATACGCGCTCTTGACGACGGCTTGCCATATCTAGCTGACGCGCTCCTTCTTGTAGGCCTCGATAATGTCGCCCACTTCAAAATCATTGAAGTTGCCGAAATTGAGGCCGCATTCAAAGCCGGTCTTGACCTCGGGCACGTCTTCCTGGAAACGCTTGATCGAGACGATCTTATCTTCGCGCAGAACCTGTCCCCCGCGCCTGATGCGCGCCATGGAGTTGCGCAAAAGCTCCCCGTCAGTCACCATACAGCCGGCTACCTTGCCGACCTTGGTCACCCGGAAGACCGCCCGCACCTCGGCGTGGCCCAGGATGACCTCCTTGTACACCGGCTCCAGAAGGCCTGTCAGCGCCTTCTGCACGTCTTCGATGATGTTGTAGATGATGTTGTATTGGCGGATTTCGACGTGCTCGGTCTCGGATAGGTGTTGCGCTGTGCCATCGACGCTGACCGAGAAGCCCAGGATCGTGGCTTTCGACGCGGATGCCAGCATCACATCGCCTTCGGTGATGTTGCCGGTGGCCTGGTGCAGGATTTTTACCTTGAGCTTCTCATCCCCAAGCTTTTCGAGCGAGTTGACGATCGGCTCGATGGAGCCTTGCACATCTGCCTTCAGGATCAGGTTCAGTTCCTTCACCTGGCCTGATTCGGCCGCTGCGAAGAAGCTTTCCAATGTCCGGGGCACGCCGGCCGGGGCAGCAGTGGCCGCGCGGCGCGTGTCGATCCGCTCGCTGGCGATGGCGCGGGCCGTACGGTCATCGGCAACAACCCGGAAGGTGTCGCCGGCTGCGGGCACTTCGGCCAGGCCCAGGATCGCGACCGGCGCCGCGGGCAGCGCCTCGGTGATCGGTTCGCCTTTGTCGTCGTACATCGCCCGGATCTTGGCGTAGGTCTCACCGGTGACGATGCTGTCGCCGACGCGCAGCGTGCCGTTCTGCACCAACAGCGTAGCCATCGGGCCGCGCGTTTTGTCCAGCCGGCTCTCAACCACGGTGCCGATACATTCGCCCTTGGGGTTGGCCATCTGCGGGTCGATGTCGGTGACGAGCAGGATGTTCTCCAGCAGGTCGCCGATGCCGCGCCGCATCTTCGCGGAGACCGGCACGCAGACCACGTCGCCGCCGTACTCCTCGATCAGCACGCCGTTGTCGGCCAGTTCCTGCTTCACACGTTCGGGATTGGCGTTGGGCTTGTCGATCTTGTTGAGCGCCACTACGATGGGCACCTGGGCCGCCTTGGCGTGTGCGATGGCCTCTTTGGTCTGGGGCATCACGCCATCATCCGCGGCAACCACCAGCACGGCGATGTCGGTCACCTGGGCGCCGCGGGCGCGCATGGCGGTAAACGCTTCATGGCCCGGCGTGTCCAGGAAGGTGATCAAGCGGCCGTCGCGCTCGACCTGGTAGGCGCCGATGTGCTGGGTGATGCCGCCGGCTTCCCCGTCGACGACGCGCGTCTCGCGGATCGCGTCCAACAACGTGGTCTTGCCGTGATCGACGTGGCCCAGCACCGTGACGATTGGCGGCCGGAGCACCAGGTCGCCTTCCTTCTCGGTGGCCATAATCTTTTGGCGCAGCGTCTTGGGCGCCTCTTCCGGCGTGACGACCACCTCGGGCTCGGGCGCCTTCTCTGTCTTCACCGTGACGCCCAGCTCTTCACCGATCAACTGCGCGGTGTCGAAGTCGATCGACTCGGTGATCGGGATCATCATGCCGTAGTTCATCAGGGTTTTGATGACTTCGATCGGACTCCGATGCATCTTTTCGGCCAGCTCACGCACCGTGATCGTTGCCGGGATGACCACTTCGGTCACCGGCGCGGCCGCGGGTACGGCCGCACCGCGACCCGCGGCCGCTGGCTTGCCCCCTGCGCCTGCCGACGCCTCTGCGGGACGCGAACGGTTGCCTTGCGACTGCTGGGGCCGGCGTTGTTGTTGGGTGTGGGACTGTTGCGGCGCATGTCCCTGGCTGTCACCGGCCGGACGAGATGGGCCGGAGACGGGCCTGCGGGTGTCACCGCCGCTGCTCGCGGGAGGACGTTGCGCCGGCGCGCTGGGCCGTTGGCTGGGCCCGCTGCCGGTCAGCCGATCCCGCCCGCCGCTGCTGCGGTTACGCCCGCCCCCCCCCGCCGGGAAGCGGCCTGGCTGCACCTGCACGGTATCGCTGGCATCGGGATCGAACACGCGCTGGCCAAAGACATCGCCGCTCTCCGGGTTCTCGTTGCGTTCCGGCGCGCGGGCCGGGGTCGCGGGCCGATTGGCCTGCGGGAGGGTGCTGCGGCGGGGATCACCCGGTTGGGATGCATCGGGCCGGCTGCCGGGTTTGGCGAGGCTGGCGGGCATGGCCGGGGTCTTGGGACGCGCACCCTGATCGGGGGCAGGCTTGCCCTGGCTGGCTGCCTGGCGCGGCGGGTTTGCCGGCTGTACAGGATTGTTCGGCGTCTGCTTGGTAGGCGACTGTTTTTTAGCCTGATCGCCTTTGGGATTTTCGTTTGCCATGTGTACTGTCTCCTCGCCTAGCGGGCGATGGCCCGGCACGCCTACGGGCATGTCGGGGTGCAGGAGCGTGCGCCGCTTGCGATCTGAGGAGGTGGGGCGACGAGGGGTCAACCGAGGGGGAGGGCATGGGCATTGCTGCTTACATGATCCTTACCTCTTGT
>JAPKMS010000373.1 GCA_026645775.1 Anaerolineae bacterium | reverse complement strand
GCGCGCGGCGGACTTGAGCTGGCCCGCCACCACCTTTGCGTCAAAACTCTCGGTGCGCAGCGGGCCGCTCCCCGGTCAGATCGCCAGCGGTGAAACACTCTACCTGGCCCTGGACTGGCAGTTTCTTGCAGCGCCCATCGACTTCGCCACGTCGCTCAGGCTGGTCGCGCCCGATGGCGTGACCTGGGCGCAAGGCCGCGACGAGCAGCCGGCCGGGCCGGAATTTCCGGCCAGCCAGTGGGCCGCCGGTCAGATCGCACGGCAAACACTTGCGCTGCCTGTTCCACTGGGCATACCGCCCGGGCCGTATGCCATCGAACTGGTGGTCTACGATCCGCTCACCGGGCAACCGTGGCCGGCGCAAGGCGCCACCTTTGCGCTGACCTCAAACGGCGTGCGCCTGGGCGAGGTGCTGGTGACGCGCCCCACACGCGCCCCGACATCGCAGCCGGCGCTGGCCCGCTTCGGTCCATTGGCGCTGCTCGAAGCGAACTCGCCCGCCACCACGATCGCGGCCGGCGGCCAGATCCCGGTCGCGCTGCTGTGGCAGGCCGCCGCCGCGCCAGGCGAGCCGCTGGTAGTCGTCGTCCAAATGCAGGACGTCGCGGGCGCGGTCGTTGCCGGGCTGGAAGAAGAGCCGGCCGGCGGCCGTTACCCCACCCAGGCCTGGACTGCCGGCGAGCTGGTGCGCGACCGGCACACGCTGGCCGTGCCCGCCACGCTCGCGTCCGGGCAATACCGGCTGATCATCGGCGTCTACCGCGCCGGGGATCGGCTGCGGCTGACGACACGGCGCGGGCCGTTCGGAACACGCGATTATTGGGCGATCAAGGTCGTGGAGGTAGCGAGGCGCGCACAGTGATGCACGCCGTACACGGGGAGCAGTCTGCCCGATGAAACTCCAGGACATCGTCCGCTACCCATTCGACATCCTCAAGATGACCCTCGTTGAGGCGACCGGCGGTGCGCAGGTTTTGGGCGTGTTGATGCTGGGGAACGGGGCGGCATGGTTCTCTCTGCGCGGCCATCGCCTTACGAAGGCGCAACCGTGCCCGTGATCTTTTGCGATGAGGCTCGCGCCTGGCTCGGCCGGGCGACCGGAGTCCCGGAACGAGACCTGGAGGTCGCTCGGATGCCGGGCTCGACCTCGTCCTCCCTGTTCCTCATCGCAGTCTCAAGCGGCGCGACGTCCGAACGGTACGTACTGCGCCTGCTCGACAACCATGCGTGGCTCGCGGACGAACCCGACCTGATCAGCCACGAGGCCGCGGCGCTGGACGAGGCGCAGCGCGCCGGCCTGTCCGCGCCGCGGCTGGTGGCCTGCGCCACCGACGACGTGGGGTTCGGCGCGCCCGTACTGCTGATGTCGTTCGTCGCGGGACAGGTCGAGCTCCGGCCGTCGGACTTCGGGCGCTGGCTGGCTGGGCTGGCCGGCCAGCTTGCCGCGATCCACCGGCATCCGGCGGACACCTTCCCCTGGCATTTCCGTTCCTGGGTGAACCGGGCCGCCCTGGCCCCGCCGCCGTGGAGCGCAGCGCCGCGCGTCTGGGAGCGCGCCATCGAGTTCTGGCTCAATGTAGGACAGGACGGCAGCCCATCCGACGCGGAAGCTCGCGCGGTCTTCATCCACCGTGACTATCACCCGACCAATGTCCTGTGGCGCGGGAACGAGGTGAGCGGTGTCGTGGACTGGATCAACGCTTGCCGCGGGCCCGCGGGCGTCGACGTCGCGCACTGCCGGACCAACCTGGCCCAGATGTACGGCCCGGACAGCGCGGATCGGTTCCTCGACGCGTATCTGCACGCCGCCGAAGGCTTCATCTACGATCCCTACTGGGATATCGACTCCCTGCTCGACATGTGCCTCCCGGAGCCGACCTTTTACGAGCCGTGGTTGCACTTCGGGCTCAATCGAATCTCGGACGCGGAGACCATGCGCCGGGCAGACGCGTATCTCGAACGCGTGATAAAAAAACTGGAAGGACCGTGATGAAAAAATGCATAACCTCGATCTCATCCTGACGCTTGCCGGGGGCCTGGCAGCAGCCCTGGCCTTCGGGTACGTGACGCAGCGCCTGGGGCTGTCGCCCATCGTGGGCTATCTCCTGGCCGGGATCGCCGTGGGTCCTGCGACACCGGGCTTCGTGGCAGACCGGGCGATGGCAGAGCAGCTCGCCGAACTCGGCATCATCCTCCTGATGTTCGGGGTCGGCCTCCAGTTCCATTTCAAGGAGCTGTTGGCGGTGCGGCGCATCGCGATCCCGGGCGCCGTGGTGCAAAGCCTGGCGGCGACCGCTCTCGGCGCCATCCTCATCCATTGGATGGGCTGGGGCTGGACGGCTGGTGTCGTCTATGGGCTGGCGATCTCGGTGGCCAGCACGGTGGTGCTCGTCCGGGTGCTCTCGGACAGCAGCGACCTGCACACGTCGACGGGACACATCGCGGTGGGCTGGCTGGTGATGGAGGATCTGTTTACGGTTGTTATCCTGGTCCTGCTGCCGCTCATCTTCGGGTCGCAAGCCTCCTCACCGGGCGGAGTCGCCACAGAGCTTCTGCTGGCGCTCGTCAAGATCGCCGTCCTGGTGGCGTTCACCTTCCTGGTGGGCGGCCGGGTCATCCCCTGGCTGTTGGCGCGGGTGGCCGAGACCCGCTCACGCGAGCTCTTCACCCTCACCATCCTGGTGGTCGCGCTGGGCATCGCGGTCGGCTCGGCCCAGGTGTTCGGCGTCTCGATGGCGCTGGGCGCATTCCTGGCGGGCATGGTGGTGGGCCGCTCCGACTTCAGCCTCCGCGCGGCGTCCGAGGCGCTGCCGATGCGGGATGCCTTCGCGGTGCTCTTCTTCGTCTCCGTGGGCATGTTGTTCGACCCCGCCTTGCTGGTGACGTCACCCGCCATCGTCGTGCTCACGCTGGTCGTCGTCATGATCGGGAAGCCGCTGGCCGCCTTCGGGATCAGCACGGCGCTGGGCTACCCCAGCCGCGTCGCGCTGGCTGTCGCGGCCGTCCTCGGCCAGATCGGGGAATTTTCGTTCATCCTGGCCGCCCTGGGGAGGGAATTGGGCATCTTGCCCGATGCCGCCACGAATGGGCTGGTGGCGGCGGCAATCGTCTCGATCTCAGTCAACCCGCTGATCTACCGGACCGTAGGGCCCCTGGAACAGGGGCTGGCGCGGCGGCCCCGTCTTTGGCGCTTCCTGAACGCACGGTCGCGTGGGGCGTCCACAGGAGCCGGCGCACCCCCGGAGGCCGCAGGGGCAGCGGTGGATCCGCATTACCGGGCGGTGATCATCGGGTACGGCCCCGTAGGCCGCACGGTCACGCGACTGCTCCAGGAGCAAGGGATCGCGCCTGCCATCGTTGAGATGAACCTGGCGACAGTTCAGGAGCTCCGGGCGGCGGGCGTGAAGGCGTTTTACGGCGATGCAACGCTGCGGACAACCCTCGAGCTTGCGGGGGTCGGCGCCGCAGGGACGTTTGTCCTGAGCATCTCCGGGTTCCGGGGCGCCGAGGAGGTCATCCGGCTCGCGCGGGAGATCAACCCAAAGGTTCACATCCTGGCGCGCACCCGGTACCTGGCCGACATCCCCGCGCTGCGCCGCGCCGGCGCCGATCGCGTCTTCTCGGGCGAGGGCGAAGTCGCATTAGCGATGACTGAATCCGTCCTGGCCGACCTGGGCGCGACCCCCGATCAGATCGACCGGGAAAGGGCGCTGGTACACGACGATCTGTTCTCCGAAGACGCGGCTCAGGCTCACATATAACACAAAGCCGGGCAAGTCATTTCTGGCTTGCCCGGCTCCATAAGACCTGGCCGTGCACCCTCTCTGGAATCTCGTCACTCGGCTTGCCGGGCAGGCTTGCTCAGACCAGGTTCCCCCGTGGCACCCGAGAGTAACCGCTTAGGGCTGCTACCTTCCGGTCCTGACCCGGTTCACAGGCCCCCGCCGCACAGGACCCAGCCATCCACGCTCACCTGACAAGCAGTCCCGTTGACCGCAGATCCTCGAAAAGGGAATTTGACCCCGCTGTAGCGGATTGCGGGTTACAAGGCACCGCTAGCTCCCCGTCTAGCACGACCGAGGCTATGGTACCCCAGGGCGGTCTTTTTGTCAAAGCGAGGCCCGCAAAGGCTTCCGATCTGAGCCTGCCAAAAACCAAGAGCCCAGGTTTTCGGCGCAACAGGGGCGTTGCATCAAGAACCTGGGCTCTTCAGTGGCGGAGAGGGAGGGATTTGAACCCTCGATCCCTTTCAGGATACACGATTTCCAGTCGTGCGCACTAGACCGAACTATGCGACCTCTCCGTGCGGCAAGACCGATTATACTTGAAACGGGCGGGGATTCCAAATTTAGGGCCTGGAAGTTGGGAAGTGATCCTGTCGGCTGTCGGTCACCAGTGGCCCGCTTTCAGCAGCCAGTATGACCCGTGTCATAGCCCGATGGAGACGCGACCGCTAGAATGATGCGACAATGGCGTCGCCTCCCTGGTATGCCGGCGTTGTTAGCCGCGTCGGCATGCCAGGAACACCACGCAAGCTCCACCGGCGCCATCTCAGTTAACGAAAAAACCCCACAGTGTGGGGTTTTGCCTGGTCACGTGGCGGAGAGGGTGGGATTCGAACCCACGATCCATTTCAGGATACGCGTTTTCGAGACGCGCGCACTAGGCCAACTATGCGACCTCTCCGTGACGGGGACGATTATAACACGGTACAGGCTTGGGAGCAAAAACATGAGAGACAAACTCGAAGAGCTTCGCCAAATGCGCGCCAAGGCCAAACTTGGCGGCGGCGAAAAGCGCGTCGCCGAACAGCACGCGAAGGGCAAGCTGACCGCGCGCGAGCGCATCGACCAATTGCTGGATAGCGGCACCTTCCAGGAGCTGGGCCGGCTGGCCACGCACAACATCAGCGACTTCGACATGGCCGAAAAGAAGTACCCCGGCGATGGTGTCGTGACCGGCTTCGGCAAGATTGATGGCCGGCGCGTGGCGGTCTACGCGCAAGATTTCACCGTGCTCGGCGGCTCCTTTTCCGAGGTCCAGTCGCATAAGGTGTGCAAGATCATGGAGCTGGCGCAGGAGAGCGGCATCCCGGTGATCGGGCTGCTGGACTCCGGCGGTGCGCGCATCCAAGAGGGGGTGCGCTCGCTGGCGGCCTACGGCGAGCTGTTTGTGCGCAACGTCATGGCCTCAGGCGTCGTCCCGCAGATCTCGGTGCAGATGGGGCCGTGCGCGGGCGGCGCCGTCTACTCGCCGGCGCTGACCGACTTCATCATCATGGTGCGCAAAACCGGCTTTATGTTCATCACCGGGCCGGATGTGATCAAGTCCGTGACGGGCGAGGATGTAGATTTCGACACCCTGGGCGGCACCGTCGCACACAACGTCCACAGCGGGGTGGCGCATTTCGCGTCCGATGACGAAGGCGCTGCGTTCCGGCTGGTGAAGGAGATCCTCAGCTACCTGCCTCAGAATAACAGCGAAGACCCGCCCCGCGTCACGCCCTACGATGACCCCGGCCGGCGTGATGAGCTGTTAGATCGCTTGATCCCGGAAGACAGCAGCGAAGTCTATGACATGCGCCAGGTGATCAGCAGCGTCTTCGACCGCGGCAGCTTTCTGGAAGTGCAGGCGCATTTTGCCAAAAATGCGCTCGTCGGCCTGGCTCGGCTTGATGGCTACCCGGTCGGCGTCGTGGCAAATCAGCCAATGTACATCGCCGGCGTGCTTGACATCGATTCAGCGGACAAAATCTCCCGCTTCGTGCGCTTCTGCGATGCATTCAATCTGCCGGTCATCACCCTCGTGGATTGTCCCGGCTATCTGCCCGGCATCGAGCAGGAGCACGGCGGCGTCATCCGCCACGGCGCCAAGATCATCTATGCCTATTGCGAAGCGACCGTGCCGAAGATCAGCGTCGTGGTTCGCAAAGCGATGGGCGGCGCCTATATTGCAATGAGCAGCAAGCAGATGCGCACCGATCTGGCCTATGCCTGGCCCAGCGCCGAGATCGCCGTGATGGGGCCGGAAGGCGCGATCAACGTCCTCTACCGGGAAGAGCTGAAGAAGGCGGAAAACCCGAGCGCGCTGCGCAAACAGTTGCTGCAGGGTTACATCGAGAAGTTCCACAATCCGTACTCGGCCGCGGACATGGGTCAGATCGACGAAGTGATCGAGCCGAGCTTCACGCGCCTGCGCCTGATCAACGCGCTGGAGATCCTACGTTCCAAGGTGGCCAGCAACCCACCGAAGAAACATGGGCTGATGCCGGTTTAGCGCCTGGCGAACAGCGAATGGTGGATGGCCGACAGACTGTTACCCGCTATCTGCCATCCGCCGAGGAAGCGAGTATTGCATGGAGCAGACTGTACCCGAACTGTTGCGCCAGGGCCTCATCATCACCGCCCTGGGCCTGGGATTAGTTTTTGCGGCGCTGGGCCTGTTATGGGGCCTCATGGCGCTGCTGACGCGCATCTTCGTGGAACCGCCCACAGCGAGCGAGGCAGCGGCCGAGGCCATGCCAACCGCCGCAGAGCCGGCTGGGGCGGAAACTGCGGCGGCGGCGGCGCTTACTGCTGAGCGTGCCAGGGTGGCGGCGATCGTCGCCGGTGCGCTCATGGCGAACGCTATCGCACTGCCCGTGGAAGTGCCTACGGGACCGATGTTTGAGCACGGCCGCACGGCCCCGATCTGGGTCACGGCCAACCGGGCGCGCGTCCTGCGGTCGTGGCAGCCGTTGCGCGTCAGCGAAACGCGGCAGCCGTCCAGCAGCGACTGATCCACGAACGGAACGCGGATAACGCAGACGCCGAAGGCGCCTGCTCGACCTGATCGCACAGCTCCAATTCCGATCGTTACAACTCAAAAGAAAGGCCATTGTGCATGCCAGCCTTTGACGTAGAGATTCTCGGCAAGATTTATCACATCGATATCCCCGATCCTGGTGCGACGCCGCTTCAGGTGATCGTGGACGGCGAGCCGTTCGAAATCGGCATCATCGGCACCGAGGTCAGCAGCGCGCCGGCCAAGCCCGCCGCGCCGCCGCATCCCGCGCCCGCGCCGGTGGCGCTGCCGCAGCCGCCGCGCGGCACGGTCACGCGCCCGGCCGTGCCCACGGATACGAACGGCGTCAACACCGTGGTCGCCCCCATGCCGGGCACCATCCTCTCGGTTAATGTGGTGGTGGGCCAGTCGATGGACACCGGTCAGGTGCTCTGCGTGCTCGAAGCAATGAAGATGAAGAACCCGATCCGAGCCACGCACCCCGGCACGGTCGTCGAAATCTGCGTGCAGCCCGGCCAAACGGTGCCCTACGGCGAAGTATTGATCCGACTGGCTTGAGGGGGCGGGCATGCAAATCGGCTGGGATAACCTGCTGGACCTGGTGTCCAGCGTCACAGACCTCACGTGGGCCAACGTTCTGATGATCGCCATCGGCTGCGTGCTGATCTACCTGGCGATCGCCAAGGAATACGAGCCGGTGCTGCTGATCCCCATCGGCGTCGGCGCGATCCTGGCAAACATCCCCGGCGCGGGCATGGGCATCGACCTGCGCGCCATCGCCTCCGGCGAGCAGACCAGCGGAGTGTTCTACCCGCTCTACAAGGCCGGCATCGAGACGGAGCTCTTCCCGCTGCTGCTCTTCATCGGCATCGGCGCGATGACCGATTTTGGACCGCTGCTCGCCAATCCCAGGATGGTGCTGGTCGGCGCGGCCGGGCAATTCGGCATCTTCGGCGTGCTGCTGTTGGCGCTGGCCTCTGGCCGGTTCAGCCTCAACGAAGCGGCCTCCATCGGGATCATCGGCGCGATCGACGGCCCAACCAGTATTTTCGTCTCCTCCAAGCTGGCGCCCCACCTGTTGGCAGCCATCGCCGTCTGTGCCTACACCTACATGAGCCTGGTGCCGATCATCATGATGCCGGTGATGCGGCTGCTCACCACGAAAAAAGAGCGGCTGATCCGCATGCCCTACATCGAGCGGCCGGTGAGCAAGCGCACGCGCATCCTCTTCCCGATCATCATCACGCTGCTGGTCGGCTTCCTGGCGCCGCAAGCCAGCCCCCTCATCGGCACCCTGATGTTCGGCAACCTCCTGCGCGAGTCGGGGGTGGTGGATCGCCTGGTGAAATCAGCCAGTAACGAAATCGCCAACGTCACCACCATCTTTTTAGGGCTGACGATCGGCGCCACCATGGTCGGCACTTCGTTCGCCAACCTGCAAACACTGATCATCCTGGCCCTGGGCATCCTGGCCTTCGTGCTGGATATCGCGGCCGGGATCCTGTTTGGCAAGCTGCTGAACGTGGCGACGCATGGCAAGTTCAATCCGCTCATCGGCGCCGCGGGCATCAGTGCCTTCCCGATGGCCGCGCGCGTGGTCAACCGCGTGGGGCTGGAGGAAGACTATGACAACTTCCTGCTGATGCACGCAATGGGCGCCAACGCTGCCGGCCAGATCGCGTCTGTGATCGCGGGCGGGATCGTACTGGCGCTGTTGGTGAAGTGAGGCAGATGGCGAGTTGCGAATCAACGATCGAAGATTGCGCCATTCGCTACTCAACGTTCGCTGTCAACCGATGCGAGGTCTTCCATGCCAATTCTCACGCGTGTCAAACCGTCCGAGTACCACGACTCGATCACCCTGATGCAGGCGGCCGCGGCCATCCTGGATATGCCGGGGGTGCAGGATGCCGCCGTGGTGATGGGCACTCCGGCCAACCATGAAATCATCTCGGCGGCCGGGCTGTTGACCCCCGAGGCCGCTGCCTCCCGGCCCGACGACCTGGTCCTCGTGGTCCAAGCCGAGGCGCTGGCTGAGGCCGAGGCCGCACTGGCAGAAGCCGAGGCGATCCTCGCGCGACGCGAGCAACGTGGCGCCGAGAGCGGGCAGGCCCGGCCCAAATCGCTGGCGGCCGCGGTGGCTGCCACGCCCGGCGCCAATCTGGCCGTCATCTCCGTGGCCGGCCGCTATGCTGCGGGCGAGGCGCGCACCGCGCTGTTGAACGGGATGCACGTCCTGCTCTTTTCGGACAACGTGCCGCTGGAAGATGAGATCGCGCTGAAAAAGCTGGCGGGTGAGCGCGGGTTACTGTGCATGGGACCGGATGCGGGCACCGCGATCATCAACGGCGTGGCACTGGGCTTTGCCAATGCCGCGCCGCGGGGGAGCGTGGGGCTGGTCAGCGCGGCGGGGACCGGCCTGCAAGGCGTGACGTGCGGCATCGCCCGGGCCGGCGCAGGCGTCTCTCAGGCCATCGGCGCGGGCGGGCGCGATCTGAGCGAAGCCGTGGGCGGCGCGACGATGCTGCAAGGGCTGCAGGCGCTGCAAGGTGACCCTGAAACCCAGGTCATCGTGCTGATCTCGAAGCCGCCCGCCCCGTCCGTGGCAGAGAAAATCCTGGCCGCGGTCAAGCCGGCCACCGCCGCGGCCAAACCGACCATCGTCTGTTTCCTCGGCGCAGACCCTGGCCCGATCGAACGGGCCGGCGCTATCCCGGCCACCAACCTGACCCAGGCTGCGGCGATCGCGACCGCGTTGGCCACCGGCGCCAACTGGTGCGATGCGCTGGTGAAACTGGAAGAGTCGAGCGTCAGCCTGATCGCCCTGGCCGCGGCCGAGCAGGCCAAGCTGTCGCCCGGACAGCGTGCGCTGCGCGGGCTATTTGCGGGCGGCACCTTCTGCTATGAGGCCCAAGTGATCCTGCGCAACCTGCCCGACCCCGTCTACAGCAACGCGCCCCTGGATAAATC
>JAPKMS010000037.1 GCA_026645775.1 Anaerolineae bacterium | reverse complement strand
CGTGTCCAGGGAAGTGTCAATCTGCGTCGCGCTGGATTTGACCTTTGGGCTATTCTGCCACATTTTGAGCCAACAGCAGGATCGTAAGCCGTTTCTTGCGCCGCGCTCCCTGCTTGACTTTACCCGGATGTTGCGCCACAATCAGCTTCCAGCTTCCAGCTTCCAGCTTCCAGCTTCCAGCTTCCAGCTTCCAAATTCCAGCTTCCAGGAGCCGTCCATGCCTGCACCCACAGAACTCACCGCCGAGCAGTTGCGCCGCCGTTGTGATACGTCGCAGTTCGCCTTCGCATCGACCGCGGAGGCGCCCGGTCTGGAAGGCATTATCGGGCAGGCGCGGGCCGCGCGCGCCATCGAATTCGGGATTGAGATGCCGTTCGCCGGCTACAATATTTTTGCGATGGGCCCCGGCGGCGCGGGCAAAACCAGCATCATCACCCGGTTCCTGGAAGACAAGGCCGCCACCCGGCCCGTGCCGCCCGATTGGGGCTATGTCCACAACTTCGCCGATCCCGATCGGCCGCGCGCGGTCAAGCTGCCTCCCGGCGGCGGCGTCACGCTGCGCGGCGAGGTCGATCTGCTGCTGGGGCAGGTGGCCGATACGCTGGGCAAGACCTTTGCCAGCGACCAGTACGCCGAAAGCCGCAACTCGCTGGGCCGCGAGTTGGATGGGCTGCGCAACGACCGCTTCCACCAACTGGACGCGTTTGTGCGCGAGCAGGGTTTCATCCTGGCGCGGGCCGAGGGCGGCCTGATGGTGACGCCGACGAAGGACGGGCAGCCGCTGACCCCGGAACAATTCGAGGCGCTGCCCGAGGCTGAGCACGCGGCGTTTGCCCAGCGCGGGCAGGCCCTGCAGGAAGCGTTGGAGCGCACGATCCGGCAAGTACACGAACTGGAAGAAGCGACCCAGGAGCGTCTGCGCAACATGGATCAGGCCATTGCCGCGGCCGCACTCCAGCCCTTTTTCGAGAAGCTGGTGCAGGAATACGCCGATTGGACTGACGTCACGGCCTACCTGGCCGCGGTGCAGGCCCATATCGCGGAGCACAGCAGCGAGTTCCGGGGTCAGGCGTCGGCCGGCGGGGAGGGCGGCGAGCAGGCCGAGCCCGGCCAGATGCCGGTCTGGCTGCGGCCGCGCGCCACCACCCCGTACGACCGCTATCGGCTCAATGTCGTGGTGGATAACGGCGCCTTGCACGGCGCACCGGTCATCGTGGAGACCAATCCTACCTACGCCAACCTCATCGGCCGGATGGAGATGCGCGCCGAGTTCGGCACCCTGGTCACCGATTACCGCTACATCAAGTCGGGCGCGCTGCATCGCGCCAACGGCGGCTATCTGCTGCTGGATGCGCGCGCACTGTTGCGCCAGACGCTGGCCTGGGAGTCATTGAAGCAGGCGCTGCGGCTCCAGCGCATCCGCATCGAGGAGATGGCGCAGCAACTGGGCATGATGTCCACCACCAGCCTGTCGCCCGAGCCCATCCCGCTGGATATCAAAGTGGTGCTGATCGGTGATCCGCAGACCTACTATTTGCTCTATGCGTACGATGAGCAGTTCGAGAAGCTGTTCAAGGTGCGCGCGGACTTCGCTGAGGAGATGGCGTGGACCGCAGAGAACGAGGAAAAGGTGGTCCGCTTCATCCGCGACCGCTGTGAGGAGTACAACCTGCCGCATTTTGATGTGAGCGCCGTCGCCCAGGTGATCGAGTACAGCGGCCGGCTGGTGGAAGATCAGCGCAAGCTCACCACCCGCTTTGCGCATGTTGCCGACATCATCCAGGAGGCGGCGTTCTGGGCGGGGCGCGCCGGTCACACCACGGTCACGGCCGAGGATGTGAGCCGGGCCATCGATGAGCGCGTCTATCGCTCCAACCAGTTCGAGGAGCGGCTGCGCGATATGATCACCGATGGCACCCTCATTGTGGAGACCTCGGGCGCCGCGGTGGGCCAGGTGAACGGTCTCGCAGTGCTCAGCCTGGGCGATTACGCCTTCGGCCGGCCCAGCCGGATCACGTGCCGCACCTTCCAGGGCCGCGCCGGGGTGATCAACATCGAGCGCGAGGCCCGGCTCAGCGGCAAGATCCACGACAAGGGTATGTTGATCCTCTCCGGCTTTCTGGGCGGGCGGTTCGCGCAGGACAAGCCGCTCAGCCTGTCGGCCAGCATTGCGTTCGAGCAATCCTACGAAGGCATCGACGGCGACAGCGCCTCGTCCACCGAGTTGTATGCGCTCCTCTCCAGCCTGGCCGAACTGCCCATCCAACAAGGCCTGGCCGTCACCGGCTCGGTGAACCAGATCGGCGAGATCCAGGCCATCGGCGGCGCGACGACCAAGATCGAGGGCTTTTTTGACGTCTGCCGCGCGATGCCGGGCGGCCTCACCGGCGAGCAGGGGGTGCTCCTGCCCGCCGCCAATGTCGCCAACCTGATGTTGCGCGAGAATGTGGTCGATGCGGTGGCGCAGGGGCGCTTTCACCTGTGGCCCGTGCGCACCGTGGACGAGGGCATCGCGCTGTTGACCGGCGTGCCGGCCGGTGAACGCGACCCGGATGCCGGCTACCCGCCCGACACCGTCAATGG
>JAPKMS010000372.1 GCA_026645775.1 Anaerolineae bacterium | reverse complement strand
CTCTTGAAGACCTCGGACCCGAAGTTGAACTCGTGGTTGCCCAGGTCCATGGCGTCATAGTTCATCGCGTTAAACACTGCAATGCTGGGCTGGATCTGCAAGGCCTCGGGCAGCGACGTGCCATCGGCGGCATAGCCCAGGCCGGCAGACTTGAAGTAGTAGCTCATCGCGTCGCCCTGGATGGAGTCGCCGCCGTTGAGGAGCAGCGTCCGGTCCGGGTTATGCGCGCGTTCCTGCTTGATCAGGGTGGCAAGCTGGGTGTAGCCGACATACGAGCCCTTGACCAGGTTGCCATGCCCATCGTTGTGGTGCAGGACGGTGATCGGGATGATGCTGCCACTCGTGTTGTCGCCATCGCGCAGGATGCGGCCGTCGAGCGTCCCGTCGCCGTTCGGGCCCTTGTAGGCGGTCTCCGCCGTGCCGTACTGGGCGGTCACGTACGCGTTGACGGCATTCAACATGTCGCCCCAGTACGTGATATTGGTCATGTACTTGAAGCCGAGGTAGTTGTCGCCGCCCGCGGGCGCCAGGAACTCGTTCGTGCCGACGCTGTAGGTCTTGGCCAGATCCAGCGGCTCACAGGCCTTGGTGGCTTTGTTGACGACGCAGTAGTCGAACGCGCCCCAAGCATACGGCTGCGGGCCCGGCTTGGCGTCCGTGTACTTGAAGTACTTGTACTTGAGGCCGGCGGGCTGGATCACACCGTTGCTCACCTGCGGCCCCTTATTCAGCACTTCAAGGACCTGCGCGCCGGTCATCTTGCCGACCGCGGTGGCGTTGCCGAACGGTAAGATCGTGAACATGTTGCCGAAGGTCAACAGCACAGGGGCGTGCGTGCCCGTCTTGCAGTCGGTCGCGGTGCTGCTCCATTTGAGCTGGCCGGGGTTGGCCGTGTCGTCCACGGCGCACCAGTCGGTGCGGATGCCGCCGGCGTTGTTGAAGAAGATGTCGATGTCGTTAGCCGGCTCGGCATCGGTGTTCAGGTAGTTGTAGATGGCGTCATCAATGAACGTGCCCATCATGTTGTCGGCGGTTGTGCTGCGCCCCAGGTCAACGGCGCTGTAGCCGATGGGCGTGTTCACCAACGTCTTGTAGGCCGGATCGTTCGCATAGGTCTGGATCAGCGCGTCGATCGTCGGGTCCTTATCGCCCGTGGTGGAAACGACCAGCCGCTGCCACGCCACGGTGACGGCCTTGGTGGCCGGGTCGAAGGTGAAGTCAGCGCGGCCGACCTTGCGGCCGTTATAGTGCGCCTGGACGACTGCCGTATTGCCGACCATCGTCGCAGCGCTCAAGTCAGTATGGCTGTGGCCGCCGATGATGAGGTTGACCGGCTTGCCGGCGGTGTTCAGGTTCTTCGCCAGCGTCTGGTCACCGATCACGGGGATGCCGTAGCCGTACCCACCGTCGTTGTAACCCAGATGGCTTATCACCACGATTACGTCGGCCTGGGCCTTCATCTCGTCGTAGTAGTGCACGACCGAGGCCTGCGGATCCTTGAAGCAGAGGCCCTCGGTGGCCGAGGCGATCGTGATCACGGGCGTTTCGGTCGTGGTGACGCCGATGAAGGCCACCTTGACCTGGTTCGGGGCCGTGCCGACGGTCTTGATCACGTACGGTTGGGCGAACGATGGCGCCGTCCAGCCGGCAGTGGCGCAGTTGCCCGTGTCATTCACTACGAGGTTCGCCGCGGCGTGCGGGAAGGTTGCCTCGGTCAGGCGGTCGATCAGGACCTGCTTGCCCCAGTCGAACTCGTGATTGCCGAACGTCCCCACCTGGTAGCCCATGGCGTTGAAGACGGCAATCGTGGGCTTGCCTTTCTGGAGGTTAGAGATCAGGGAGCCCTGCATCCGGTCGCCGGCATCCACCAGCAGGACGTTGTCGGCGCCGACCGCGGTCCGGACGTCATTGACGACCTTGGCAACGCGCGCCATGCCGGGGTTACTGCCCGACGGTTCCAATTGACCGTGGAAGTCGTTGGTGTGAAGGATTGTGAAGCTGATCGCATTCGGAGTGGCCGCAGGTTCCTGCGCGGCCGCCGGGATGGCGAGCCCGCTGACGAGCAACACCAGGATCAAAGCGATGGCTAGAACTTTCTTTGACATGTGGGACATAGCCTCCTCTCAATTTGGGCATAGTCTAAAGTATGGGCCGATGAAAAGTTGGGAACAATAGTCCGCACGCACCTCCTTTTTTGAGGCCATCTCCGGCTGGCGGGCGATGGCGGCCTGCAGGCGTCCCTGGCATTGTAGCGAGCAACGTCTCCCAGGGAAAGCCCGATCAGATCCTGCGGGCTTCCATATAGAAACGTTTCTCCTTGGCTTCACCCATCGAAAATGTCTTCCGGGGCAGTGCGCCGTCAACGATCACAGTTTTGAAGAAATCGCTCTTGGAGATGGCCGGCAGATAGAAGCCCAGGTTGCTCCCCTCAGAGCCGAGGCGTACCGCTACGTCAACACCGTGGACGTAATCGATTTTGGCGAAGCCGCCGTGCTTCCCCCAGGCATCCAGGAAGCTTTGTAGGGTTCCCACGGGCAGGTTTGCCGGTGGGTCGGTGACGAACACGACACTGAAGCCGTGGGGCGCAACGATGCCGATGGCATGGGCCCCGTCCGGTTGGTGATCCACCAGGGCGACCATCTCCGCGGCATCCGCACAGGCCACAAACCGTACACGGCTGGGGTAGAAATTATTGAGTGCCTGAACCAGATCCTCTTTGACATCGAACAGGACACGCAGGATCGGCTCGAACGCCAGGCCCTCATCATGGATGTTCTCAATTTCTACCAGGGCGTAGCGGGCGGGATGATCGGGCCCGACCCGCGACTTGAGTTGTTCCCAGATGGATTTGGCGGTGGCCAGGGAGTGGTTGCCGTCGCCCATTGCAAACAGCAGCACGGCCCGGCCCGGTTCGAGCTGGTACTTGTGTGCGAACGCAGCGGGATCGGCCAGGGCGGCCAGGGCGGCCAGCATCTGCGCTTCCAGGCTTGCATCATCAACAAGGTGGCCGGTCAGATGGCCGCTGTCCAACATCAGGTCGAAGTCGTAGAGCGGTTTCAAAGCTGTGCGCGCCGCCACCAACGGTTCGACCACGGTGCAGTCGGGATCATCGATCAGCACCAGGATGTGCGGCAGCTCCAGCGGCGCTCCAGAGCGGATGCGCACGCGCGGTGGGATCCGTTCGAGGATGGTGCCCTCGGTGGCGCGAATCAGGCTGGTTGATTGGCGGGTGAAGTCGTAGTGTTCCAGGTCCAGGGCCAGCATGACGCCATGGCGCGTCTTGCCTGCCACGGTTCGCTCCACCACAACGGCCCCGGTATGTTCCGCGAATAGATCGCGATCAAGATACTCGGCCATGGTCCGATGGATGGCGTCGATGCGCTGGGCCTCATCGGCGGATTCGAGATAGACCTCCGGCAGGATCATGTGATAGGTTGACGGCGCGTCACCGATCCGGTCAGCCACCTCCTGCCAGTATTCCGGCTCGGAGGTGAACTGGTCGCAGGCGATCACGGCCCACTTGTGGAGGTCAATGCCCGGTTTGGGGAGCAGAATCCTGGGTATTTGAACGCCGGTCGTGGATGTCATATCGACAATGATACCTCATTCCAGTGGCGCAAGCATCCTGAGCGGCGCCGGGGGCGGAGAGGGCCGGGTCTCCGCTCAGGATGCCGGGTATGTCAGTGTGATTAGCACGCTTCTTTATTAAACGCGATCAGCAGATCCGCCACCTCGTCGCCGATGCGGGCGGTGGCCTCCTTGGTAGCCGCGCCGATATGGGGCGAGCCGATCACCTGCGGCAGCTCGAATAGTTTGCGGTCGCTCAGCGGCTCGTTCTCGAACACGTCCAGCGCGGCCGCGGCCACTTGGCCGGATGTGATGGCGTCGTAGAGCGCATCTTCATCAATCACGCCCCCGCGCGCACAGTCCACAATGCGCACGCCCTTCTTCATCTTAGCGATGAACTCGGCGTTGATCATGTGGTGCGACGATTCGGTCAACGGGATGTGCAAGGAGAGAAAATCGGATTTGGCAAGCAGCTCATCGAGCTCCACCATGTGCATGTAGGGCGCGGTGCCCACTGTGCGGCTGTCGTAGCCCAGCACCAGCATGCCCAGGGCGGCCGCGCGCTGCGCCACGGCATTGCCGATGCGGCCCATGCCGATGACGCCGAGCACCTTGCCGGCCAGTTCGACGCCTTCGAATTTCGACTTCTCCCACAGGCCTTCGCGCAGCGAGATAGTGGACTGCACGATGGGCCGCGCCATGGCGAACAGATACCCGATGGTCAGCTCGGCGACCGCGTGGGTGCTGGCGCCGGGCGTGTTCAGAATTTTGACGCCTTTGGCCTGGGCGTAGTCCACGTCAATGTTATCTACCCCGACGCCGCCGCGCACGATGACCTTCAGGTTCTTGGCCGCGTCGAGCACCGGCTTACGCACCTTGGTCCGGCTGCGCACCACCATGCCATCGTAGCCGCCGATCACCTGCAGCAGCTCTTCCGGCGTGATCTTATCATTGACATCCACCTCAAGGCACGCCTGGCGCATGCGCTCAACCGCACGCGGGGAAATGGAATCGCATACGAGTACCTTCATGAGTCAACTCCTTGTGGGGGCAAATTGTGAGGACCGGTATACTGGTAAACCGGTAAATTGGGGGACCGGTCTTCCAATCCACCAACCTACCAACTACCAATCTACCAACCTACATCCCCAAAATATCGTCTATCTGCGCGGTCAGCCACGTCACATCCGCCAGCGTCAGGTCGCCCATGTGGCCGATGCGGAAGGTCTTGCCCTTGAAGGGGCCGTAGCCGTCAGAGACCTGCGCACCGCGCTTGCCCAGCTCCTTGTTCATGGCGCCGAAATCGAAGCCGGTGGTGTTGGTGATGTGCGTGACGGTGGGTGAGGCATAGGCCTCATCACCGTAGAGCGCAAAGTGCTGCTTGGCCCAGGCGCGGCAGTGCTCGGCCATGGCCAGGTGCCGCGCGTAGCGGTTGTCCAGCCCTTCGGCGAACATGTCATCCAACTGCTTGTCCAGCGCGTACAGGAAGCTGATGCCCGGCGTGGCCGGCGTGTTGTACTTGACCGCGTACTTCTCGTTTTCGATGAAGTCGAAGTAGTAGCCGCGGTGGGGCACGGTCTTGGCGCGTTCCATCGCGCGTGCGCTGACGGTGGCCACGGCGAAGCCCGGCGGCAAGGCGAAGCACTTCTGCACGCCCGCCAGGATCACGTCCAGCCCCCACTCGTCGTTGTGGATGGGGACGCCGGCCATGCAGCTCACGGCATCCACCAGGATGATGATCTCCGGGTATTTGGCCCGCACCATCTTGGCGACTTCGGGAACCGGGCTCAGGATGCCGGTGGATGTTTCGTTGTAGGTCAGACACAGGGTATCGAACCCGCCCTCGGCCAGCTTGGCATCCACGATATCCGGGGTGATCGCTTTGCCGGGCGCGACTTCAATCGTGTCGAGCGGCAGGCCGTTCGCCTTCGAGATCTCGCACCAGCGCCGGGAAAACTCGCCATTGAGGGTGTGAAGCACCTTCTTCCCGACACAGTTGCGCACTGCGCCTTCCATGACGCCGGTGGAGGAGGAGGTAAAGAGCATCACCCGCCCCTCGGTGTTCAGCATCTTTTTGAGTTTTTCTTCGACGGACTTGTGCAAATCTGCGTAGGCCGAAGAGCGGTGACCGATCATTGGGGTGGCCATCGCCTGCAGGATTTCGTCCCGCACTTCAGTTGGACCGGGGATGAATAGTTTCTTGTGCATGGTGCGACGTTCTCCTTGGATGTAAATGATCTGTTCGGCGCAACGTGCGCGCACCTTGGGGAAGTGGAACAACCTCATCTTACACCAATCAGGTGTAACTGACAAGAACCTTCCTCATATTTCGTAGGGCAATCGCGTCTTATTCTTTGACACAGAACCGAAATGGACTATGGTTACGGCATCATGATCCATTGGAGG
>JAPKMS010000371.1 GCA_026645775.1 Anaerolineae bacterium | reverse complement strand
GTGAGCAGTTGTTGCAAGAAGAGGTTCACGCCGGCCAGAACCATTGGTACTTTAAGAAGGAGTTGCTGCTGATGCTGCGCCTGGCCGGTTTTGCGGACGTGCAGGTCAAGGGCGATTACACCGACGAGGACTTCGGCCCGCAGCACACGGGCACGATAGTCTTCATCTGCCGAAAGCCAGATCGCGCGGGTTAGTGGTGCAGGAGACGCTGCAGCCGGAGCGGGTGAGCGTGCGGCTGCGAGAAAGCAAGAGGACATAAGCAAATGGTCGACTTGATCGTGATCGGGGGCGGGCCGGCGGGTGTGACCGCGGCGTTGCGCGGCGCCGAGCTGGGCGCGACGGTGGCGCTGATCGAGCGCGGCAGCCTGGGCGGCACGTGTACCAACGATGGCTGCGTGCCGACGCGCGTGCTGGCGCGCGCCGCGCGCTTGATGCTCGACGCCCGCCAGTACGCCGGCTACGGCATGGCCGTGTCGCAGCCGGAGCTGGACTTCCCGCGCCTTCTGGCGCGCACCCAGGCCATCATCTACGAAATGCACGAGAAGAAGCAACTGATCGCGCACCTGGAGGCGTCGGGCGTGGCGGTCTATGCCGGGGTGGGCGAGGCGCGCTTTGAGGACCCGCACACCGTCGTCGTGCCGGATGGCCGCCGGTTCCAGGGGCAGAAATTCATCCTGGCCGCGGGCGGCCGCGCCCGGCGGCTGGATTTTCCGGGCGCGGCGCTGGCGTTGACCCACAGCGACATCTGGCGCTTGCGGGCGCTGCCGCGCTCGGTGGCGATCGTGGGCGGCGCGGCGACCGGCTGCCAGCTCGCGGCCATCTTCAACGCGTTCGGCAGCCAGGTATCCGTGCTGGACGTGGCCCCGACCATCCTGACCGCCGAGGACAGCCTGGTGTCACAGACGATGGCCGAGGCGTTCGCCCGCCAGGGCATCGCCGTGGTGGCCGGCATCGGCGGCATCGAGCGCCTCGAACGGGCCGGCCGAGATCTGGCGCTGGCCTACCGGGTGGGCGACGGCGTCCGGACGCTCCTCGCCGAAGCCGTGGTGCTGTCCACCGGCTGGCTGGGCAACCTGGACGGGCTGAACCTCCCGGCGGCCGGCGTCGAGACGGATGGCCGCTACGTGCTCACCGACCAGACGTGCCGCACCTCGGCGCCGCACATCTACGCGGCCGGCGATATGGACGGCCGCATGATGCTGGTGCAAAGCGCAGGATACGAAGCGCGCATCGCGGCCGAGAACGCGCTGCTGGGCGGGGACGGGCGCAAGGAGCACCAGATCGTGCCCCACGGCGGCTTCACCAGCCCCGAATACGCCAGCGTGGGGCCTACGGAACAGCAGGCGCGCAAGGAACGCGACGTTGCCGTGGCTGTCGTGCCCTACGCCGATCTTGATCGCGCCGTGATCGACAGCCACACCGAGGGCTTCTGCAAGCTGATCGTGGATCGGGAGACCCACCGGCTGGTGGCCGCGCATGTGGTCGGTGAACAGGCGTTGGAGATCGTCCACGTGGCCGCCGCGGGCATGGCCGCGGACATGCGGGTGGAACAGTTGGCCGAGCTGCAGATCGCCTACCCCACGTTCACCGCCATCCTGGGGCTGGCCGCCCGGCGCATCGTGGCCGACCTGGGCGTGCTGCCGCTGGCCCGTGAGTGGCGCGGCCTGGGCCGGGCGCCGGCCGAGTGGGAAAGGAGCGAGCAGGTGGACACCGGCCCTGCCTGGACGCGCTGACGGGTGAGCTGGCGCGGGCGGTGCAGGAGACGCTGCAGCCGGAGCAGGTGAGCGTGTGGTTGAAGGCGTCGGCCCCGGTTCAGGGACGACGATAGATGTCGTGTGTGCCGATGTGTGGAAAGTGAAGACGTACTGGAGCATATCGTCTCAAAAATCCGGGGCAACGTGCCTGGCACTTCCGCCAAGTGCCAGGCACGTGATTTCAAGCCCCTCAGCAACAAAGGAGCATAGACCATGTCATCCCGGATGCGTAACGTTCTGTTGATTCTTGTCCTCCTGCTGATCCTGGCCTGGACCATCTGGCCGGCGGTGCTGGTTGCCGTGGCCGGCAATATCGCCTCGGCCAACGGCTGCCAGCTCGACGAGGGATCGGTGCACCCGTGCATCGTGAACGGGCGGGATATGGGGGAGCAGTTGTATGGGATGGGCGTGATGGGCTGGTTCATGCTCGTCACAATCCCGACCGGCCTGATTGCACTGGCAGCCTACGCCGCGATCCTGCTGGTGACGTGGCTTATCCGCCGGGCTCGGCGGCGGACCCATGCGCCCGCCGCATGAGCGCACGGCCGGCGCGTGCCGGCTCAAACGATATGAAACTCGCCGTCCGTAACGCTTGCCGTAACGATCTCAGGACGTTTGCCTGGTACACTGATGGCGTCATAAGGAAGACGGAGCAATCATGCGCAATCCATTTCGCAAACAGCCTCAGAAAGAAGCTGTCCAGCCCAGCTTAGCCGAGACGCCGGCCAGCCCGATCCCGGCGGCCCAGATCCTGCCGTTGGATTTCGCGCCGAACGACCCGCTGAGCGCGTATCTGTTGAACGCCGGCGGCGCGGTGGACTTGGAACGGCTGAAACTGGACTCGCCCGCGCTGCGTGCGCTGCGCGAGGCGGGGGTCAGGCTGATCGCGCCGCTGACCGGCCAGGGTGAGCTGATCGGCCTGCTGAACCTGGGGCCGCGGCGGAGCGAGCAGGAGTACACGGCCGACGACCGCAAGCTGCTGGGCGACCTGGCGACCCAGGCCGCGCCCGCGGTGCGCGTGGCGCAGCTCGTCCGCCAGCAGCAGATCGAGACGCGGGCCCGTGAGCGGCTGGAGCAGGAGCTGCGCGTCGCCCGCGTTGTCCAGCAAACCCTTCTTCCGGAGGAACTGCCGGCGCTGGCAGGCTGGCAGGTGGCGGCGTACTGGCAGCCTGCCCAGGCGGTCAGCGGCGATTTCTACGACTTCATCGCCCTGCCCGACGGCAACCTGGGCATCGTCGAGGCCGACGTGACCGGCAAGGGGGTGCCGGCCGCGCTCGTCATGGCATCCGCCCGCGGCATCTTGCGCGTCGCGGCCGAACAGGATCCGGCCTCGCCCGGCAAGGTCCTGGCGCACGTCAACGAGCTGCTCTGCCCCGACATCCCACCCAGCATGTTCGTGACATGCCTGTACGGCGTGCTGAATCCGGCGACCGGACGCTTCGTCTTCGCCAACGCCGGCCACAACCTGCCCGCCAAATGCACGGCCGAGGCGGTCGTCGAGCTGCGCGCCACGGGGATGCCGCTGGGGCTGCTGCCGGAGATGACCTATGACGAGCACGAGACGACCCTGGGGCCTGGCGAGAGCATCCTGATCTACTCCGACGGCCTGGTGGAGGCGCACAACCCGCAGGGCGAGATGTTCGGCTTCCCGCGGCTGCGCCAGATGGCCTGCGGGCAGGGCGGCGGCGCCGAGCTGATCGAGCGCCTGCGCAGCGCCCTGGCCGATTTCGTCGGGCCGGGCTGGGAGCAAGAGGATGACGTGACCTTCGTGACGCTGGAGCGAAGCGAATCAGCGAATGAGCGAATCAACGAATCGGCGAATGACGCAATTCGCAATTCGCAATTCGCAATTCGCAATTCGTCCCTCCTTGCCGACTTCACCATCCCCAGCGCACCCGACAACGAGCGCGAGGCGATGGCGCAGGTGGCCGCGGCGGTGGCCGGGCTGGAGCTGCCGGCCGAGCGGCTGGAGCGGCTCAAGACCGCGGTGGCCGAAGCGACGATGAACGCCATGGAGCACGGCAACCGCTACGATCCCGACCTGCCGGTGGCCATCCGGGTGCAAACGACTGCCGACGAGCTGATCGTCAGCATCACCGATCACGGCGGCGGCCAGCCGATCCCGGAAGCTGATGCGCCCGATCTGGAAGCCAAGCTGGCGGGGCTGCAATCGCCGCGCGGCTGGGGGCTTTTTCTCATCCGCAGCATGGTGGATGACCTGCGCGTGACCGACGATGGGATGCGCCACACCGTCGAACTGGTGATGAAACGATGAACATTCTGGAGACCGACAGGCTCATTCTCAGACATCAGACGCCGGCCGATCTTGAAAGCCTGTGGGCGCTGTATTGCGACCCCCATGTGCGCAAATACATCCCCGATGCGCCTCGCACTTACGATGAGGCGCGAGCGGAACTGGAATGGCACATGAACGGGCACCCGCGACGCCCCGAATTGGGACTCTGGGCGACGATTCATAAGGAAACGGGCCGATTCATCGGCCGGTGCGGCCTGCTGCCGTGGACGATTGACCAGCGCGAGGAAGTGGAAGTGGCCTATTTGCTGGCCCAGGCGTATTGGGGGCAGGGCTTGGGCACCGAAGCCGCGCAGGCGATCGCTCGCTACGGGTTCGAAACGCTGCACCTGTCACGGCTGGTCTGCCTGATAGACCCGGAGAACCATGCTTCGGCGAAGGTGGCCCAGAATATCGGCATGGTCCTGGAGCGAGCGATGGAAGATGAACTGGGGCCATATCTGTTGTATTCCAGAGAACGAGGAGAGAGCGATGCCAGCCCAACCGTTTGAAGCCAGCGTGCGCCACCAGCCTGACACAGGCATCATTGACCTGCGCGGCGAGATCAACGCCGCGGCCGAGGCGGGCCTGAGCGCGGCCTATGCCGCCGCCGAGGCGCAGAACCCGCCGACCATCGTGCTGAACTTCGGCGCAGTCAGCTATATCAACAGCACGGGCATCGCGCTGATCGTCGGCCTGCTGGCCCGTGCCCGCAAAGCCAAGCGCCGCCTGCTTGTCTTCGGCCTCAGCCCGCACTACCAGGAGATCTTCCAGATCACCCGCCTGGCCGACTTCATGACTGTCTTCCAGGACGAGGCCAGCGCGTTGGCCGGGGGCAGATAGGCGAATCGGCGAATGTGGAAGGTGGAATGTGGAATGGCGAATGATCCGAGGGGCGAAGGGCTTATCTACTTGTTTCCTTGTCTACCCATCGATAGCGAATGAGTATCACGCAACACGCAATATCAGGAGGTCCTATGGCTCCCGTTAAACTCGATATCACAACTCGCAAGATCAACGCCAAGACCAGCATCCTGGACATCCGGGGGGAAGTGACCGGCTCGGCCGAGAGCATCTTGATGGCGGCCTATGCGGAGGCCACTGCGGCCGGCGCCCAGGCGATCATCCTGAACTTCGGCGGGCTGGAATACATGAACAGCTCCGGCATCGGCCTGTTGGTCACGATGCTGATCCGCATCCAGCGCGAGAAGCAGCGGCTGCTCGCCTTCGGGTTGAGTGACCATTACCGGCAGATCTTTGACCTGACCCAGCTCGACAAGGCGATCGGCATCCATCCGACAGAAGCTGCCGCGCTGGCCGCGGCCGGGTGAGGGCGAACTGCGAATTACGAATTACGAATGATGAATTACGAATTACGAATGGCCGCAAAGCGTGGCGAATGCGCGGGGCCCTTGTCTACCGCCCGCGCCGAATGACGCAGTACGTAAGGAGATCACATGTCTGAACCAACCAGCCAACCAGCCACCCAACTGCCATCCCGCGACGCGGCCAACTGGGCAAAGCCGGTGGATGGCCTCAAGGTCGGCGCCATCTCGCCGGAAGCCACCAACCTGAACGTCGAGGGCAAGCAGCTCTCCGGCCCCCTCGCGGGGTTTGGCCAGATGTGGCAGAAGACCTACCGGATCCGGCTCAGCGGCGCGGACGTCACGCCGGAACAGGTCATTAAGCTCTGGAAGGAGAACTTCCCCCAGTTTTGGCCCAAGGGCAACCGCTTCTTCGGCGGTGTGGGGATCGAGCCGGGCCAGGTGGCCGTGCTCAACCTTGCCGGCCCCGGCGGGCTGAACGCGCCCGGCGGCGGGCCGCTCATTTCCACCGGCATCATGGTGATCTATGCGGACGACGAGTCTTTTTCGTTCATGACGCCGCAGGGCCACATGTTCGCCGGCATGATCACGTTCAGCGCGGAGCGGGCCGCGGAGACCACCTGCGCGCAAGTGCAAGCCCTGGTGCGGGCCAGCGATCCGATTTACGAGATCGGATTTCGCCTGGGGCTGCTGAAGGAAGAGGATCGCTTCTGGAAGTATACGCTCACCGCGCTGGCAGACTTCTTCGGCGTGCACGGCGCAGAGCCCGACCTGAAGATCGTGCTCGTGGATCCAAAGGTGCAATGGGCGCAAGCGAAAAATGTGTGGCATAATTCGGCTGTGCGCACCGGCCTCTACACCCTGGCCGCGCCCGTGCGCTGGATCCGCAGGCTGGCGAAATAGCATTTGGGACGCTCTATGGCTCCAAAGCAACCCTACGACGCTGTCATCGTTGGCGCCGGGCCCAACGGGCTGGCCGCGGCCATCACCCTGGCCCGCGCCGGGCGCTCGGTGCTGGTGATTGAAGGCAGGGAGACGATCGGTGGGGGCGTGCGCTCGGCGGAGTTGACGTTGCCCGGCTTCGTGCACGATGTTTGCTCGGCGATTCACCCGCTGGGCGTGGCCTCGCCGTTTTTCCAGGGCTTGCCGCTGGCCGAGCACGGCCTGGAGTGGATTTTCCCGCCCGCAGCCATCGCACACCCGCTGGACGACGGGACGGCGGTGCTGGTGGAACGCTCGGTTGAGGCCACCGCCGCCCAGCTCGGCCCCGATACGAACGCGTATCGGCGGCTGATGGGCCCGCTGGTCGCGGACTGGCGCAACGTGCTGGGGGAGATGCTCGGCCCGCTGCGCACCCCGCGGCATCCGGTCAGCATGGTGCGCTTCGGCCTGCCGGCCCTGCTGCCCGCCGCGACCCTGGCCAAGATGCTGTTTCGCGGCGAGCGCGCCCGCGCCGTCTTTGCGGGGATGGCGGTGCACGCCATGATGCCGCTGGCATGGCCGGCGACTGCCGCGTTCGGCCTCATGCTCGGCATCCTGGCCCACGCGGTCGGCTGGCCCATGGCGCGCGGCGGCTCGCAGCACATCGTCGACGCGCTGGCCGCGTATCTGCGCAGCCTGGGCGGCGAGATCGTGACAGGGCGGTGGGTGGAGCGGATGGCCGACCTGCCGCCCGCGGCCGCCACCCTCTTCGATGTGACCCCGCGCCAACTGGAACGCATCGCCGGCGACCGCCTGCCGGCCGGCTATCGGCGCAAGCTGCGCGGCTATCGCTACGGCCCGGGCATCTTCAAGGTGGATTATGCGCTCGACGGGCCGGCGCCCTGGCGGGCAGCCGAGTGCCTCCGGGCGGGCACGGTCCACTTAGGCGGCACGCTGGACGAGATCGCCGCCTCCGAACGCGCGGTCTGGCGCGGGGAGCACCCCGGCCGGCCTTACGTCCTCTTCGTGCAGCAGACCCCCTTCGACGCGACACGCGCCCCCGCGGGCAAGCAGTCGGCTTGGGCCTACTGCCACGTGCCGCACGGTTCGACCGTGGACATGACCGGCGCCATCGAGGCTCAGATCGAGCGCTTTGCGCCCGGGTTTCGTGAGCGCATTCTGGCCCGGAGTACGCGAACGGCCGCCGAGATGGCCGCGTATAACCCGAATTACATCGGCGGCGACATCAACGGCGGCGTGCAGGATTTGCGCCAGCTCTTCACCCGACCGGTGGTCAGCCTCAATCCCTACGCCACGCCGACGCCTGGAATCTATCTCTGTTCTTCGTCCACCCCGCCCGGCGGCGGCGTGCATGGGATGTGCGGCTATTGGGCTGCGCAGGCGGCGCTCAAAACCAGGTGAACGAGTGCGGCTGCACCCGATGGCGCGGGAAGCGGCGGACAGCGCGGGTGTCAACTGCCGGCCAGTGTGGTCAGCCGCAAAATGAAATCGCCCTGTCCGCAGGCAGAGCTGCAACACCGTCTGCATGCCCGGAGATTGGAGGCGATCATACATCAGGGGCCAAAAACGTGATGTATAATGTTTGTATAGTATTTGCTAAATGTCTTCGTGCCGAGCTGGAGTATCCTCTCAAAAAACAGGGATAGATCGGCTCACGCCGAGTCCGTGACTTGGCGGGCGGGCGGCGGATCACGGATCCGCCTTGAGCTCCCCCGGATTGTGCAGAGGATACCAATTATGGGCTTAATGTGCCATATTTGGCTTAGCAAACTGTTTTGGTTTATACTCTTGGTGCCCATATGACCGCATTTATCTGGACCCTGATCGGTTACCTGCTCGGCGCTCTGCCCTTATCGGTGTGGCTGGGCAAACTGGTGCTGCGCACC
>JAPKMS010000370.1 GCA_026645775.1 Anaerolineae bacterium | reverse complement strand
TTAGGGATCGGGGATCAGGAACTGGGGGGCGTGTCTCTCACCGCCATTCCGGCGCCGGGCCATTCGCCGAACCAGATGATGATCGCGGGCGGCGGCGCCTGTTTCGTCGCCGATGCCGTGTTTGCGCCCGATGTGTTGTATAAGCACGGCATCCCCTTTTATGTGGATGTGGATCGCACCCTCGCCAGCCTGACGAGCCTGGCCGCGCTGGATGGCCGCTATGCCTGGTTTGTCCCCGGCCACGGTCCTGCCATCGAACGGATCGCGCCCTGGTGCGCCGAGAACGCGGCTCGGCTGGTCGAAATCCGTGAGGCCGTGGCCTCGCTCCTGGCTGAGACTGACGACGTGGGTGAGCTGATTCGGAGAGCGGCCGATCACTTCAGTTTGACAATCCCCAACCCGGTGATCTATTGGCTGACCCAAACGACGGTCCTTGCCTGCCTGGCCGCGCTGCAGCACAGCGGCCGGGTAAACGTACAGATGATAGAGAATCGACTGGTTTGGCAGGAAAGCAAAAGCTGACGGCTAACCCGAAAATAGAACGCAGATACCGCAGATGCACCTGACACTTGCACCGCACGCAAGTGCAGGTGTTGGCCTGATCACTGCATTTTCGTTCTGACCCGAAAATGGCCGGTCGCTCCGGAATCGCGGCTGCGCACAGGCTCAATTCCGGCCTCGGAGCTATTTTCATCTCCGCTTGTGTCGCCCGCGACATGGCCGCTAACCCGAAAGGAGGCTTCGCACGGCTTCGATTGCGGTTACATTTGGAGCCGCTGCTGGGTTTGGGGATATGTTTGACATTCTCCCAGGGCAAGTTATAATATCCTTCGCTTCACGCCCAGCGCCGCGTGCGTTTTGCACAACGTCGTGCCTCAATCGAGCCTTCCCCCAAAAAGAGAAGGCACGACATCGCCCTTCACCGGTTTTTGCGTCATGCCCTACATCTATCTCACAGGAGGAAAAGTCACTCTCATGAAGCAGTATCGTCTCTTCAGCGCATTCTTGGTCACGGCCATGTTCCTTGGCCTGCTGACCTCCTGCGCAGCACCTGCATCCACCAGCAAGAAGTTCGTCTTTGCCAGTGATGCAGCGTTCCCGCCCATGGAGTTCGTGGACTCAAACAAAGCGATCGTTGGCTTCGATATCGATATGATCCAGGCCATTGCCAAGGATCAGAAGATTGAAGTGGAGATCAAGAATACTGCCTGGGATGGCATCTTTGCCGGCCTGGGTGGTGGCGCTTACGACGCCATCCTCTCCTCAGTCACCATTACCGAAGACCGCAAGAAGACCTATGATTTCTCCGAGCCGTACTTTGACGCCAACCAGGCGATCGTGGTGCGGATAGATGACGCGACCATCATGACCGAGCAGGATCTGGCCGGCAAGCCGGTCGGCGCGCAGATCGGCACCACGGGCGCGATCTACTTGGGCGACAACCTCAAGGAAGCCACGCTCAAGCAATATGACAGCGCCGATCTCGCCATGATGGATCTGGTTAACAAGCAGGTTGATGCGGTCGTCATCGACACGCCTGTAGCCGCCAACTTCGCACTGCAATCCGATCAATTCAAGGGCAAGCTGAAGATCATCGGTGAGATCGTCACGAGCGAACAGTATGCCCTGACCGTGCAGAAGGGCGATCCGAAGCAAATCCTGGCGATCTTCAACGCCGGCTTGAAAAACATCAAGGCCAGCGGCGAGTACGCCAAGATCTATGAGAAATGGATCGGCGTTAAGAAGTAACACGGAAGGAGGCGAATCTAAAAAAGTTAGACCCAGGTCGACCTTTGCACAAGATTCAACTGTATTCCCGTTAGGAGGAGATTCACAATGACATCCAAGAATTTGATGACCCTGTTCGCCCTGCTGACCATCGTCGTGATGGTCCTGGGCGCCTGCGCTCCGACCGCGACCCCTGCGCCCCAGGCGCCCGCGCCGACAGCCGAGGCCCCGAAGGCAACCGCAGCGCCCGAACCGACCGCTGTGCCCGAACCGACCGCAGCGCCCGCGAAGAAGACCTTCATCTTCGGCGCACAGGGCGAGCCCGTCTGCCTGGATCCGACCGTCATCACCGACGGCATCTCAGGCCGCGTCACCAACCAGATCTTCGAAGGCCTGGTGAAGTTCGACGGCAACACCACCAATGTGGTCCCCAGCCTGGCCGAAAAGTGGGAGACCTCAGCCGACGGCACGGTGTGGACGTTCACTCTGCACAAGGGCGTCAAGTTCCATGACGGCACGCCGTTCAATGCCGAGGCCGTGGTGAAGAACTGGGATTACTGGGCGAACACCAGCAACCCGCTGCACAAGGGCAAGGTCGACGCCGGCCTGGTCTTCGAGTACTACGAAGGCCAATTCGGCGGCTTCGATGATGCCAGTGTCATCACCAAAGTCGAGGCCAAGGATGAGAACACGGTTGTCTTCACCTTGAAGACGCCGCAAGGCCCGTTCCTCAACAACCTGGCGATGTTCGTCTTCGTCATGTGGAGCCCCACCGCCCTGGAAGCAGCCGGCGTGGAATCCTGCAAGAACCCGGTGGGCACCGGCCCCTTCAAGTTCGTGGAATGGGTAGCGGACGAGCAAGTCACTCTGGTGAAGAACCCCGACTACTGGGACGCGGCGAACGCGGCCAAGGTGGACGAGGTCATCATCCGGGACATCAAGGACAACTCGGCCCGTCTGAACGCGTTGAAGGCCGGCGAAATCCATGCCCTGGAAGGCATGGAGCCCGACTCTGTCCCGGCAGTCAAGGCGGATCCGAACCTGCAACTGATCCTGCGCCCCGCCAACAACACCGGTTACCTGGCCTTCAACTACAAGATCAAAGAATACCAGGATGTGAACGTGCGCCAGGCGTTCGCGCATGCGCTCAACAAGCAGGCGTATGTGGATGCCTTCTACGGCGGCCTGGGCCTGGTGGCCAAGGAATTCATTCCGCCGTCGCTGTGGGGCTACAACGCCGCCATCGAAGACTACGCGTATGATACCGCCAAAGCCAAAGAGCTGCTGACGGCCGCCGGGTTCCCGAACGGCCTGACCGAGATCACGAACGCCGACGGCACCAAGGGCCCGCTGGAGCTGTGGTACATGCCGGTTTCCCGGCCGTACTTCCCCAGCCCGAAGGATATCGCCGAAGCCATGGCCGCTGACCTGGGCAAGGCCGGCATCCAGGTCGAGCTGAAATCCGTGGACTGGTCGACCTACCTGGACATGCGCGTGAAGGGCAACCTGCCGCTGTACATGTTGGGCTGGACCGGCGACAACGGCGATCCCGACAACTTCATCTGCTACTTCTTCTGCAAGACAGGCGAGAATGCCGCGCGCGAGGGCTTCTTCCCGGATGAGGAAGTGGCCAAGATCCTGAACGAGGCCGCGATCAAGACCACGCAGGCGGAGCGCATCCCGCTGTACAACCAGGCGGAACAGCTCGTCCATGATCGTGCGCTGCGCTTGTTCATCGCCAACAACCAACCGCCGCTCGCACTCAGCGCGAAGGTCACAGGGTACGTACCGAACCCGACCGGCACTGAGTACTTCAACACCATTGATATCGCGCAGTAAGGCGCTTAACGGGTCAAGCTGAGCCCGCCGTTGCCCGATGCCTCATCGGCGAACGGCGAGGCTCAGCTTCCCTTGGACTCGAGGCTTCAGCCGGTTACGCTTGTTAATCAGCGAGACCGGTTGAAGCCTCTATTCCGAATCACGATCCCTTCCGGTGTTCCCGTCAACAACCAACCTTCTCAGAAGGAGTCCCAACTTGGCCGGGTATATCCTGCGGCGCCTATTATCTGCCGTGCCAGTGCTGCTGGGCGTGTCGATCTTGGTCTTCGCCTTCATCCATTTCATCCCCGGCGATCCGGCCATCGCGATGTTAGGCGAGCGCGCCACACCGGAAAGCGTGGCGCGGGTGCGCACCAGCTTGGGTCTGGACAAGCCGATCTGGGAGCAGTACGGCATCTACATGGGCAAGGTGCTGCGCGGCGACCTGGGAACGTCTATTCTCCGGCGCGACAACATCAGCCAGGAGCTCCTGAAGCGCTTTCCGGCCACCGTGGAATTGGCCCTGGCCGCCTTAGTGCTGGCGATCCTCCTCGGCATCCCGGCAGGTGTCTTCTCCGCAGTCAAACGAAATTCCTGGTTCGACAACGGCACCATGCTGCTTTCGCTGGTCGGCGTCTCGATGCCCATCTTTTGGCTCGGCCTGATGATGCAAAGCCTGTTCAGCGTGGCCCTGGGCTGGTTTCCGACCGGCGCACGCCTGACTGCAACGCTCAAATTCCAGTCGACCACCAATTTTGTTGGCCTGGATTCGCTGCTGCAGGGCAATTGGGTCGTTTTCCTGGATTGGCTGCGCCATCTGACCATGCCGGCGATCGCGCTGAGCACGATCCCGTTGGCCATTATCGCACGCATGACCCGTTCGGCGATGCTCGATGTATTGGGCCAGGACTATGTGCGCACGGCCTGGGCTAAAGGGCTGCGCTGGTCCACCGTGGTGCTGAAACACGCCCTGCGAAATGCGCTGCTGCCCGTCGTCACCGTGGCCGGGCTCCAGATCGGTCGTTTATTGGCCGGCGCGATCCTGACCGAAACCATTTTCTCGTGGCCGGGGATCGGTCGGTGGGTCTATGAGTCGATCCTGGCGCGCGATTATCCCATTGTCCAGGGCGTAACGCTCTTTATCGCCGCCCTGGTCGTGATCGTCAACCTGGTCGTGGACATTTCCTACGCCTTCCTGGATCCGCGAATCCGGTTGCAATAGGTTGGGCAGATTTGATGAACGACATCACCTTTGACGAAATCAGCCAGCGCGCCGAGGCGATTACCACACCCGTGCGCAGCCCTTGGGCGGTCGTGCTGCGGCGCCTGGCGCGCCATCGCTCGGCGCAAATGGGCTCAGTGCTGATCCTGTTTTTCGTGTTGGTAGCCGTGCTGGCGCCCATCGTCTATCCCTACAACGCGATCGTCGACTCGAATCCGGTCAACCGCCTCAAGCCGCCCAGCGCGGCGCATCTGTTCGGCACCGATTCGTTGGGGCGCGACATCCTGGTGCGCATCGCGCACGGCGCGCGAATCTCCCTGGGCGTCGGCGTCCTCTCCGTGCTCCTGGCGGCCGTTGTCGGGGTGCTGCTGGGCCTGATCGCTGGACAGGCGGGCGGCTGGCTCGATAATCTCTTAATGCGCGGCATGGATATCCTGATGGCCGTGCCAGATCTGCTGCTCGCGATCGTGATCGTCGCGATCCGGGGCCCGGGCCTCGGCAACGCGCTCCTGGCGATCAGCGTGGTCACAGTGCCGGGTTACGCACGCCTGGCTCGCTCCATGGCCATTTCCTTGCGCGAGAATGACTTTATCATGGCCGCGCGGAGCCTGGGCGTCAGCACCAGCGAAATCCTGCGCACGCACATCTTACCCAACAGTCTGTCGCCCATTATCGTGCAGTTCACCCTGGGGGTGGCGAGCGCGATCCTGGAAATGGCAGCCCTGGGCTTCCTGGGTTTGGGCCAGCAGCCGCCCTGGCCCGAGTGGGGCGCGATGCTTTCAGATTCGGCCAAATTCCTCGGCGCGGGAGCCTGGTGGGCGCTGACCTTCCCGGGTCTGGCTATCATGCTCAGCGTGCTGGGCTTCAATCTGTTGGGCGATGGCTTGCGGGATGTGCTTGATCCGCGGTTGAAGCGGTGAGTAGGGGCGAAGCATTCCCCGGCGGATCCGCCGCACCGAGACGATTGACGTGTGCCGCATCGTCTCCGGTCGCGGTCGAAGTGTGTAGGAATGCTTCGCCCCTACCAGATGCCGCGGATTTCATTGTGCGATCAGTATAAGGAACCCATGACACAGACGGACAACCTGCTCCAAGTCAAGGACCTGAAAACCTACTTCTTCACCGAAGATGGCATCGTCCACGCGGTCGATGGCGTCGATTTTTCCGTCAAGCGGGGCGAAATCTTGGGCCTGGTGGGCGAATCCGGGTGCGGAAAATCGGTGACGTCCCATTCCATCATGCGTCTCATCGGGCAGCCGGGCAAAATCATCGGCGGCGAAATCTGGTTTGATGGCAAAGATCTGGTCCAGTTGTCCGAGCGCGAGCTGCGCCAGATTCGCGGCAACCGGATCTCGATGATCTTCCAACAGCCGACCTCGTGCCTGAACCCCGTGTTCCAGGTCAAGGATCAGGTGCTGGAGGTGCTCCAGATTCATCAGCAGATGGACCGGCAACACGGGACCGCCCGGGTTCACGAGCTGCTCAAGATGGTCGGCATTTCGGACCCCGAGCGGCGCGCCAAGGCGTATCCGCACGAATTATCGGGCGGCATGGCGCAGCGGGTGATGATCGCGATGGGGCTGGCCTGCAC
This sequence comes from Anaerolineae bacterium, assembly GCA_026645775.1. Classification (GTDB taxonomy): domain Bacteria; phylum Chloroflexota; class Anaerolineae; order CG2-30-64-16; family CG2-30-64-16; genus MO66. Next base: position 2,554 of record JAPKMS010000370.1, on the reverse strand, counting down.
GCCGGAGTTGTTGATCGCTGATGAGCCCACCACGGCGCTCGATGTCACCATCCAGGCCCAGATCCTTGAGTTGATGCGAAACCTCTATCGGAATACAAACACCGCCATCATCTTGATCACGCACGACCTGGGCGTGGTGGCTGACATGTGCCAGCGGGTAGCGGTGATGTACGCAGGCAAAATCGTGGAGCAGACCGACGTCAGACGGCTGTTCCGGGAACCGAAGCACCCCTACACCCAGGGCCTCATCGGCGCAGTGCCGGTGTTGGGCGTGGTCAAGGATCGGCTGGAGGTTATCCCTGGCAGCGTGCCCAACCTGATTGATCTCCCGCGGGGCTGCCGCTTTGCGCCGCGCTGCCGCGCTCGCCTGGAGCGTGGCCTGACCATCTGCGCCGAAGAGGAACCGGCTCTGCGGCCTATCGGCCTCGATCACGCAGTCCGCTGCTGGCTTTATGAGTGATCCGCGTATGACCGAAAATCTGCTCGAAGTTCGCAACCTCACAAAGTACTTCCCCGTGTATGGCGGTGTGCTGCGCCGCGTCCAGGGGTGGGTCAAGGCTGTAGACAATGTCAGCTTCACCGTGCGCCGAGGCGAGTGCCTGGGCCTCGTCGGTGAGTCGGGGTGCGGCAAGACGACCGTCGGTCGTGCAGTCCTGAAGCTGATCCCGGCGACCTCGGGCCAGGTGCTGTTCGAGGGCCGCGATGTCTTTAGCTTACAAGGCCCCGATCTCAAGGCCCTGCGCCACGACATGCAGATCGTTTTCCAGGACCCGTATTCATCGCTCGACCCGCGCATGCCGATCGGCGAGAGCATCGCCGAAGGGCTGAAAGCGCATGGGATGCGCAGCGCCCGCCAACGCCAGGAAGCAGCGACCGAAATGTTACGCAAGGTGGGGTTGGAGGCATATCATGCCCGACGCTATCCGCACGAGTTCTCGGGCGGGCAACGCCAGCGCATCGGCATCGCGCGCGCGTTGGCCATGCAGCCGAAGTTCATCGTGTGCGATGAGCCGGTCAGCGCGCTGGATGTTTCTATCCAGGCGCAGGTGCTCAACATCTTGCGTGACCTGCAGCAGGACTTCAATCTCACCTATCTGTTCATCGCGCATAACCTCAGCGTGGTCGAGCACATCAGCGATCGCGTGGCGGTGATGTATCTCGGCAAGCTGGTGGAGATGGCCGACCGCGAGACCCTGTATCGCAGCCCGCAGCACCCGTATACCCAGGCTTTGATGTCGGCAATCCCCATCCCTGAGCCCGACCTAAAACGCGAGCATATCGTCCTGGGCGGAGAAGTGCCCAGCCCATTGCGGCCACCCGCCGGGTGTCGGTTCCACACCCGTTGCCCGTTAGCGTTTGATCGATGCCGGACCGAAGAACCGCCGCTCCTCGACCTCGGCAACGAGCACATGGTTGCCTGCCACTTGCGCCAGCCGCCGCCGATAGACGCGTGACAGGGTTTGATGTACAATACATCTGTTACGATCGCAATGCAGCGAACGGCAGGTCCGGAATAGGCCTGCCGTTCGTCATATCATCGAGCCGAAATTCCGACATCCCCGCAGGACTTCTTACGAAGGAGGAATCGGAGCATGACAGTACAATCCCAAATGGATCCTACGCAAGGCCTGGGGGCAGGCGGCTTCACGCCCAAGGCGCCGCGCCGGCCGTCGACCTTCGACCGCTGGTGGCTGTTGTTCGGCGCGGTCATTCTCCTGGTCGCGTTCCTGGTCTTTGTCGTCCGCAAGCCCTACCATGAGATCTTCCTCTTCTTGCTGGATGGCGTCGGCATCACCCTCAAGCTGACCCTGGTGTCCTTCGCCTTCATCCTGATCGTGGGCATGATCGGCGGATTGGGCCGCGTCTCGAACGCCAGGGGGCCGGCCTGGCTTGCCTCCTTGTACGTTGAGATCGTGCGCGGCATCCCCGTGCTGGTCTGGCTGTTGTGGATCTGGTTCGCGCTGCCCCAACTGCTGCAGATGCTCGGCAAGGGCCTGGTAGGCTGGGCGCCCACGGTCGGCCAATTCCTGGTCAACTTCAAGCTCCAACCTTTTGTGGCCGCGGTCGTGGGCTTCACTTTCGCCTACGGCGCGTACATGACCGAGATCTTCCGGGCCGGCATCCAGTCGATCCCCAAAGGCCAGATGGAGGCGGCGCGCTCGCTGGGAATGAACTACCTGCAGGCGATGCGCTACATCGTGCTGCCCCAGGCCATCCGGGTCATCCTGCCGCCCGTCAGCAACGAGTTCGTGACGCTGCTCAAAGACTCGTCGCTGGTTTCGATCCTGGCGGTCTCCGATTTGACCCGGCGGGGGCGCGAATACGTCGCCACCAGCTTCGACAGCTTCAACACCTTTACGATGGTGGCGCTGATTTACCTGATCCTGACGCTTTTCTTCACCCGCGTCACCACAGCGGTTGAAAAGCGCATGTCCGTCGAGAAGCGGTAGGGGGATACGATGCCAGACAAAATCATTGAGATGAAACACGTCCACAAATGGTTCGGCCGCACGCATGCGCTCGATGACGTCAGCATCGAGGTCGAGCCCGGCGA
>JAPKMS010000369.1 GCA_026645775.1 Anaerolineae bacterium | reverse complement strand
GCAGACGAGCTGATGGTCGCGCAGTTGCTGAGCGCGTCATAGTAGTCGCCGGTGCTCGCGAGGGTGACATCGAAGCGCAGCAGGCCGACGTTTCGCGGGCCGACGCTGGGCAGATTGACGCCCGAACCATCCAACGGGAACACCGTGGGAGCAGCGTCGTCTTGAACGTCCGTCCAGGTGGCGCCGCCGTCCAGGCTGTACTCCGTCGTTTCCGCGTCGTACGACATGTGATCGGTAATCAGGGGATCGACGAGGCTGATGTTGGTTACGGTGCTCGAGCCGATGTTCCTGAACGTGATCTGATAGGTGGCCACGTCGCCCGGGCTGAGCTGCCCGTCGCCGTCCACGTCGGTCTTAAGGGCCAGGCCCTTGGCGGTCTCCACCAGGCGCAGCGGGGGAATCGAGGCGCCCACGTCCAGCCCGGGCGAGCCGGGGCTGGCGCGAAGCGCGTCCTGGCCCCAGGCGACCGAAATGTTGCAGCCGGCGCTGGCGCAGTCCGCGCGGTTCGGGGTGTTCGCGGTCGCGCAGCTCCAGATGCGCGCGCCGCTCTGGTCGTAGGGGTTATCCGCCGTGCTGGGGTCGTAGAAGCGGACCGACTGCATGCGGGCGATCGAGAGTCCGTTATTCGATCCCGTCTCCCCTATGCCGTCTCCGTCAGTGTCGATCAAATCCGCGGTGCCATCATTGTTCCAGTCCGCGTAGACGTACGTGCTGCCTGTATCGCATGCGGAAGTCACCCACAGCGGGCTGCCGTTCTCGCTGGCCGTGCCGCCGTAAGTCGGATCCCGGCCCAGCCCCAGCCCCACCAGGACGTCGGTCGAGAGGAAGGCGCCGGGGAACATCGTGAAGCTCCAGTCGCCGCCGGTGCTCTGCTGGTCGTACGTGCCGATGCCGAAGAGCGGCAGGTTGTTCGCAGTCGGAGAGGTGCAAGCTGTGCTTGAGGTGAAGCAGCGCGCGCCCCGTGTCAGGTCCAGATCCACGTACCCCGTCGAGCGCGGCGCAACCGATCCTGCATTCAGCGCCGTCGTGTTGCCGTATCTGTTGCAGCAGATGTAGGTCGTGGCGTTGCCTCGAGGGTTGTACAGGAAGAGGCGGGTGGCGCCGACCGCAGTGGTCCACGTTGCGCTGTCATCTCCTGCACCGCAGCCCACCGGGCTCCAGGCATCGGTCCCGAACCTGCTCACCGGTATCAGGCTCATGTCGCGGGATGCGTAGCCGCTGGCGATATCGCCGGTCAGCAGCTGAACCTGCACCGGCTCTGAGGCCACGACGCGCGCACCCTGGTGCACGTAACTGCAGTCAGAGTCTGCATAGTACCCGGCGAGGTACGCCTCGCCCTCGTCCAGCGTGATCGTCTCTTCGAAGGTGTCGTCCGCGTCATAGCTGATCTGCACCACGGTGCCGGGGGTGGCGGCCATGATGGAGAGCGCGCTGTACTCGAACATCTGGCCGGCGTTGAGGGTATCGCAGCCGACCGGGGCCTGGTACTCGACGCCCCACTCCGCGGTCGGGTACATCTCGTGGCCCATGGCGTTCAACGTGTCGGAGCCGTTGGCCCAGAAGGCGCGCGCCATGGAGATCGAGCCGGTCGCGCCTACCTTGTCGCGGCCGTCGTAGTAGAACTGGGACTGGTTGCGCGAGCAGGGACCCCATTCCACGCGGACGTTGTCCATCAGCCACTGCTCTCCCGTTTCGAGGGAGTCGTAGCTGACGAAGCCGAAGTCCGCGTAGTTCGTGAAATGGGGCAAATCAACGACGATGCGTCCGGACGGATCCACGTCGTTGACGCCCATCAGGCGCCACGTGGCCCATCCCGGCGTGCCGGAGCTGTCACGACCGATCAGGCCCAGGCGGTCCGTGCCGTCGAACTCCACCTGGCCGTTGTGGCTCAGGTCAAAGCTTAACTCAGCGCAGACGTTGCCGGTCGGCGCGCTGGACCGCCTGGCAATCCAGTCGCGAGCGCCATCGGATTGGGTCTGGTTGAACACCAGCTGGCCGCCGCTGACGTAGATGACACCGGAAGTGGCGCTGTTTTCGCCGGTGTTGTATTCAGTCCAGGAGTCAAGCACATCGGTGCCACCGCCAGTGCAACCAGCGCAACCGAAGGCCTGCGTTCCGTTGTTGTTCGAGTAGGAGTTGCTGCTGAAGGTGTCAAGGTTGTAGTTGGCGTTCGGCGTGAAGTCCATGTTCACGGCGTTGTCGGGGATCACCACGTCGCCCGCGATGAAGCCATCCCACGCCGCGGTGCAGGGGACGGGGGCTGCGATGCCGCGCTTATTGGGCGGGTACCCGTCCGCACAGCTGCCGTTGCCCCAGATCTGCACGCCGCCCGGGTTGGTGGCGGCATTGTAGACCTCCGCGCTCGTGGGCTGGGAGATG
>JAPKMS010000368.1 GCA_026645775.1 Anaerolineae bacterium | reverse complement strand
GGACCGCCGTGCTGCCGGCGGCCGTCTCCGCCACCGTGACCCGCAACGCCACCGCCAACGTCACCTTCGCCAACCAGTTGACAGCCAACGGCTGCATCATCGGCAAGAAGATCGATGATCTGCACGTAGGGCTGCCTGGCTGGACGATCCATGCCCGGCCGCGCAATGCGCAACAGCCGGTCTTGACCACAGTGACTAACGGCAGCGGCGACTTCTATTTCGCCGGGCTCCGCGGGGGCTGGTGGACGCTCTGGGAAGAGATGCAGCCGGGTTGGGCGCCGGTGACACCGGCCACCTTCGATGTGGAGGTGCAGGTCAACTCGCCGTGCGCGGAAGTGCGCTTCAAAAACCGCCAGGCTTGCGCCCAAGACCCCTATGAGGATGACAACACCGCGGTGCTGGCCAAACCCATCCTGCCCAACGGGATCCCGCAGAAACACACCCTGGAACCCCCGAGTGACCTGGACTGGGCGGCGTTCGACGCGGTCGCCGGCGCCATCTACACGATCAGGACCGACAATCTACTCGGCAGCACAGACACCTATCTGACCCTCTACGACACAAACGGCATAACACTGCTGGATTACGGCGACGACATCGTGCCATCCGCCGATCCGCGCTCCCGCATCATCTGGCAGGCGCCCGCCGCGGGCCGCTACTACGTCCGGGTGCGCGACTTCTACCAGGAAGGCGGCCGGGGCTGCCTGGCCTACGACTTGATCCTGACCGCGACCTATCGCAACTATCTGCCGTTGGTCATCGTCACGCAGGAGCCGCCGGTCCCAACCCCCACCCACACACCGACCGCAGCGCCCACCGAGACGCCTACCCCCACCCGGACACCGGTGCCGCCCCGCCCGACGATCGTGATTCCCGGCCTGCGGCACCCCAAGGGCATTGGCGTCAACCTGAGGACGCACCGGATCTATATCGCCAGCCGGGATACCGATGTTGTGTATGAGGTGGATGCCACAACCGCGCCGGCTCACGTGATCCGCTCGATCGCGGTGGGCGATGAACCGTTCGGCGTGGCCGTCAACAGCCAAACCAATAAGATCTACGTCGCAAACTTCGTCAGCGGCTCCCTGTCCGTCATCAACGGCGCGACCGGCGCAGTGCTCAAGACGCTCTCGTTTGCGCCCTACGGCGAGCCGACCTACGTGGCGATTAACGAAACCACCAACCGCATCTATGTGCCGCTGCACCAGGGCGGCCGGGTTGCGGTGATCAACGGCCTGACCGATAACCTGATCACGACCGTTGAAACCGGCGCAGGGGCGTTCGGCGTGGCTGTCGATCCCACCTTGAACCGCGTGTATATATCCTGCCGCGATGCGCGGATCGTGCGCGTGCTGGACGGCGCCACCAACACCCTGCTCTGGGGGCAGACGATCTGGCCCGGCGGCACGCCGTATGCGCTCGGCATCGACCCGGGGCTGGGCCGGCTCTACGTCTCGTTCTCGCCTGAACCGGATGACCCCCGCCAGGTGCTGGTCTATCGCATCCCGGCGGGCGGCCCATCCCTGCTCACAGCAGTTCTGGTGGGCCACGGCGGCGCGGATGGTGGCGGCGGCATCGCAGCCAACCCCGCCACCCACCACGTGTTCGTCACCAACAGCCAGGACGATACGGTCTCCGTCTTCGATGGCATCACCAACATGCTGCTGGACACGGTGCATGTGGGCGACGACCCGATGGGAATCGCTGTGGATCCGGGATGGAGCTATGTCTGGGTGGGGAACCGGGACAGCAACACCGTGAGCGGGTTGCCAGATGGCTATTGAAATCGAAGCTTGAAGCTTGAGGATTAAGGAACGAAGCGGTGGGCCGTTCAGGAGAACAAACCTGAGCGGCCCCTTCGTTTACTTGAACCGGCGCGCGAGCTCGGCTTCGATGTCGCACCAGGCCAGTCCCTTGGCCGCCAGCAGCACCATGCAGTGGTAAACCAGATCGGCCATCTCGTACACGACGCGGTCGTCGCCTTCGCTCAGCGCGGCCACGGCGGTCTCAACCGCCTCCTCGCCCACTTTCTGCGCGATGCGGGGCAGCCCTGCTTCGAACAGGCTGGCAGTGTAGGAGCCGGCCTTCGGGTTAGCCTTGCGGTCCTCGATGGTCTTCCATAGGGTTTGCAGCACTTCGTCCATTCGCTTGTCTCTCATCTCCTGGGCAGCTCAGAGCTGTGTGCGCAGCCGCTGGGCCCAGGCGTTCAAATTGCCGTACTGGCCGCCCGCCAGATGGTCCTCGGCCCGGCCTAATGCTTCCGCGGCAACCAGCCGCTCGCCGCGCGCCAGGTGCAGTTCCGTGAGCCACAACGCGATCTGGGCCTGGACGTAGCGGGCCGTCAACGGGGCAGCAGCCTGTTGGGCTTCTTCCAGCAAGATCAATGCCGCATCCAGGTCGCCCCGGCCGCGGGCTGCGAGGGCCAGGTTGGCGTGATACTTGGCGACCTGCTCCCCGTTGCCCTGGTTTTGCGCCTCGGCCAGGCCTTGCCGGAACCACGTCTCAGCCTCATCCCACAACCGTTCAGCCAGCGCGATCTCGCCGCGCGTGCTCAGCAAGTATTGCCGCGCCAGCCGCAGATCCAGACTCTCGGTCTGCGCCAGGGCAGCATCCAGATGGCGATGCGCCGCGGTCAGGTCGCCCGCCAGCATCGCATGATACGCTGCGTTGTTGTGCGCCAGCACTTCCTGGTTAGGATCGCCAGCAACGCGCGCCAGACCGATTACGCCTTCGTAGAGCGCAAGCGCACCGGCCAGATCCCCACGCTCGGCGTGCAGGTTGCCCAGCTCAAACCGGCCGACCATTGCGACGTCAAGCAGACCATGTTCTTCCGCCAGGCGGTTCGCCTCAGCCAGGTGTCCCTCGGCCTCGACCAGCGCATCGCCGCCCGCGCGCAACCGCCCGGCGCCCAGCAGGAAATGTGCGCGGGCATGCGCTGCGGGATCAGCCTGCGCATCGAGGACCTCCAGGCCGCGCCGGGCCCACCGCACCACCTCGTCCGGCTGCCCGATCGGCAAATACGCCCCGGCGATGCTTAGGCAGGCACGGGCCTGGCCCCGGGTATCGCCGGCCTCGCCATACCCCGCCAACGCCGCCTCATACGCGCGCCGCGCGGCCCCCAGATCGCCCAATCGGTACAACGCGCCGCCCAAACCCATCTGGCGGCCCGGCGTCGGCTCCAACGCCAGCGCCTGCCGATAGAACGCGACCGCCTCGGCCGGGGCCGACAACATCAGGGCATGCTCGGCGGCGAGATCTGCATAGTGGGCGGCCTGAACAACATCACCGGCCTGGGCATGGTGCAGCGCCAGCCGGCCTGCCGCCAGGCCCGGTCGCCCCGCATACAACGCCGCCACCGCGACCGCGGCCCGGCGATGGAGAAACGCCCGGCGCGCGCTGCTCAAGTCGGCACGCACCACCGCGGCCACCAACGGATGGGCGAACGTATACGCATCCGCGCGCTCCTGCAGCACCCCGGCGCCGAGCAGCACATCCAGTGCGTCCAGCGTCTCTTCTTCGCTGCGCCCGCTGGTCTGCCGCAAAGTCGCCACCGCAAAATCAGGCTCCAGCACGGCCGCGGCCTGCAGCACCTGCCGCGCCGAATCGGGCAGGCGGCCCAGCCGGGCGCGCACCAGCTCGACCAGGGGCGGGGGCACCGGCGACCCGGCGCCGCCATTGACCGCTCGGCTGAGTTCGATCAGGAAATAGGGATTGCCTGCGCTCTGCGCTTGGAGAGAGTGGGCCAGGGTGGGGTCGACGCGCAACGCCGCGATCAGGGCCGCCGCCTCTTCACCGTTCAGGCGATCCAGCGGCAGGCGCTGAATCAGCCCCTCTCGGCCCCAGGCGGCCACCTGACGCACCAGGTCCGCAGGCGCCTCCTCGGGCCGATAAGTCAACACCAACAAGAGCGTCCGATCGTGCATCCGATGGACCAGGTAGGCCAGCCAGTCGAGCGTTGCATGGTCGATCCAATGCACGTCATCCACAAAGACGACCAGCGGCCGTGCAGTGATCGCCGACAGCAACTGGACGAAGGCTTCGAACACCCGCCGACGATCCTCTTCGGGCGGCAGCAGGGCCGGCGCGGGGAGATCGCCGCGGGCCTGGCGCACCTGGGGCAACAGGCGGGCCACCTCGGCCAGCCAGCTTATCAGCACCGGTGAGCTGGGACGCAGCAGTTCGCTGATGGCCGGATGGCTGCCGAAGAGCTCGGTGAGCGGCGCAAACGGCAAGCCCTGCGTCGCTGCCAGGCAGCGGGCTTCCAGCATCACGCAGCCAGCAGGCGCCGCCGCCGACCACTCGCGCCACAACCGCGATTTGCCGATGCCCAGCTCGCCGGTGATCAGCACACCGCGCGCTTGTCCGGCGGACGCCGCAGCCAACTGGGCATCCAGCGCGGCCCACTGCTGCGCCCGGCCGATGAAGGGAAGGCTGGCGGCCATGCGGAGGGGGCCTGGCCGCTCGCCGCTGGGCCGGGCGGCCGCCCCAGGCTCGGCGGCGGGCGCATCGAACGCACCTGCCAGGATCGCGGCCCGCAACGCCTCGGTTTCGGGCAAGGGCTCGACCCCTAGCTCGCGCGCCAGGATGCTGCGCAGCACATCATACTGGTGCAGCGCCTCACTCCGCGCACCCAAGCGGGCCTGGGCTTCCATCAGGGCGCGCACTGCCGGCTCCTGCAGGCTGTCATGCGCCAACACGCGCCGGGCGCGCGCGGCCACCGAGCGCCAATCGCCCATCTGCGCGTGGGCGGCGATTTCTGCCGCCCACAGCGCCAGGACGGCTTGCGCCAGACGTTCACGCTCGGCGGTCAGCCACAACTCGAATTCGGGCGCCTCGACCAGGGCCAGGCCATCGAGGAATGGCCCGGTGTAGAGATCGGCGGCGGCGCGCAACTGGGCCAGCGTGGGGGGGACCGGTGCGGCGCGGCGATCAAGCGCCTTGTGGGTCTGCTCGAATTGGCGCACGTCGGCCCACACGGCCGCGCCCAGGGCCAGGCGATCGCCATCGGCGAGCAGGGCCTCTTCGCCAAGCGCCCGGCGGATGGCCCAGAGCGTGTTGCGCAGGTTTTTGCGCGCGGCATCTTCGGCGCTCTCGCCCCAGAACAGGCCCAGCAGCCGCTCGCGCGGGGCAGCGGTCTCGGCAAGAGCCAGGTAGCCCAGCAGGCCGATCGCCTTGGCCGGCAGATCGACGGGCTGCCCATCGCGCTCACAGCGTGGGAGACCAAAAAAGTAGAGCCGGGTCGGTATCATGGGGGCATTATACGGCAAAACCCGCCCCGGCGCCTAAACCAAAGAAAAAGGGGCAAAAACGGACGTGTTTCCGTTTTTGCCCCAGCAAGCGGTGCTAAATTCAGCCCGCTAAAACTTACGCTGCGACTGCCTCGGCATCCGGCACCCGGATGACCTCAAGCTCGGCCGCGATCTTCACCTGCTCGCCTACCAGCACACCGCCGGTCTCCAGGGCGATGTTCCACACCAGACCGAAGTCCTTACGGTTAATCGAAGCCGTGGCTGAAATACCCCACCGGTGGTTGCCCCACGGATCCTTGTTCTGGCCTTCGTCGGTCACGTTGAAAACGACTTCGCGGGTCGTGTCTTTGATCGTCAGGTCGCCGGTCACTTTGTACTCGCCGTCGCCTGTCCGCTGCAGCTTGGTGCTGCGGAAGGTCATCTGCGGGAACTTCTCTGCAGCGAAGAAATCAGCCGAGCGTAAGTGGCCATCGCGGCCGGCGTCGTGCGTATCGATGCTGGCAATTTCTACTGCGCCAGTGACCGACGAACCGAGGAGGTTCTTCTCGTCAATAACAACATTTCCGTCGAATTGGGTGAAGCGGCCGCGCACCGTGCTGATCATCATGTGCTTGACCGAGAATTCAATCATGCTATGAGCGGTATCAATTTTCCAGGCCATGTGAGTCTCCTTATCATTCACTTTGAGTTTGTCTGCGCTGCCGCACAACTTGCGTCGCAACACAGTTCATTTCAATCATCTTGCGTGAGTATACCAGCCCCGCGTCCGCGGCAGCGTCCTTCGCCGCGTCCCAAATCTCGCAGTTTTCGGGAAAATCGCGGCAAATCTGAAGGGGTGCAGATCGCGCATTACATGGTACAATGGGGCCGGAGGTGTCAGATGAACGAGCGCAAACAGAATCCCATCAGTCGCTTCTTGCGTTGGCTGTTCGGCAGCCCCTTCCGCCGGCTGCCGGCCGCCTACGGCAACCCGGTGCCGTCCGATCTGCAGGTATTCGAAGCCCAAGCCGATGAGGCGGAGCATCAGGGACTGGGTGGCGTCGCCGCGAAGGTCCCCACACCGCACCAGAAGACCCGGCCGGAACGGCTGGACAGCTCGCTTGAGCGGCAATAGAGTTGGCGATTGACTACTTTGCCGTGCGTCGCGAGCTGGGGTAGAATCGGATCCATGCCAACTGAAACGTACGGACCCCGCCCTTGAACGGATTCTTTGATGTTCAGCAGCCCCTGGCCTGGCTGATCGGCTGCCTGGCGCTGGCTGTGGCGACGGTCAACGCCGCCTGGCTGGTCCGACAGCGGAACCGGCTGCCCGTCGTGCAGACCACCGTTCTGACTGCCCTCACCTGGCTGGTCGTTTCGCTTTTCTGGCTGCTGCCGCCGCTGCTTGCGTGGCACGCGGGCGCGCTGTCGCTCTCCCTCATGGGCGTCGCCGAGATCGATTGGGTGCAAAGCCTGGCCGGCGGCCTTCCGCTGGCGGCCGCGGTGATCGGCCTGGTTTTGTTCGGCTGGCTGATCTACCGGCGCACGCTGCCGCAGCCGGCCGCGGAGACCGCCGGGCAGTTCGATCGGATGGGCCGGACGGGGCGGGCGCTGCTGGATGCGGTTCTGCTCGGCTGGCACTGGGCGTTCTATCGCGCCGCCGCCATCGGCTGGCTGGCCGCGCTGCCGGATGCGGCGATCAGCCAACCGGTGCTGGCGCACGCGGCGGGGCAAATCACGGCGCAGCCGCTCTACTGGGGCAGTTGGCTTGGACTGGCGTGCGTCGGTCTGGAGTGGGCGCTGAACCCGTTTGCGCGCACCGAACTGCGCGTCCCAGGCCGGCAAGAAGCGGCCCTGCGACGCATTGTCCTGGCGCTGGCGGCCACGGCGGTCTTCATCGTCAGTCGCAACCTGTGGCTCTGCCTGGCCGTCCAAGTCCTCATCGAAACCGCGATTACCGGCTGGTTCCCCGCACCGGTGCGCGCCCCTGGCTCTGAATGAGAACAGGCTCCGGGACGGCCCCATTTCGCTGTGAAATGAAGCGGTCCCGGAGCCTGTTTTTCCCGGCTAGCGGGTTGTCCTTAGCGGATAATCAGACCCAGCGCGATCAAGACCGCAAACACTGACACGGCCAGGATCCCCAACCGGCGCAGGTCCTCGATAACGTAGTGGTAATCGCTCGGCTGATTGGACGTACGCACTGAACTGCCGGCGGTGCGGACGGGTTGAGCAACGCCGCGCGGCGCTGCGGCTGCCGGTCGAGCGGTCTGCCCTTCGGCCTGGGCCGGCACCGAGGGCTTGCCGTCGCCGTACATGCGAGATTCAGCGGCCCGCGGCACGCGACGGGCCTGAGTCTTCTTTTTATTAGCCATAACGAAGTGCTTCTCCTCCTGGGTACACGTCGACGCTGCGGGCCCGGACATCATCCCCTGCGCCGCGCGCCTCAATGATTTCAACGGCGCGATTATACCGCAGCTGCCAACCGGCGTCAATCTGGCCCGCCTTGTTCTTTGCCCCTAACGCCGTGCCCGGCCGATCAGCCGTGCCAACGGGCTCAGCAGCGCCGCAACCTCTGGCACCCGCAGCAGCCACAAGATGCCCAGGTAGAATGCGCCGCCCGCCGCACCCGCCAAGGCGACCACGATCACCTCGCCCACAATGCCCGCTGGCATCCGCGGCTCCAGCCAACGCGTCAGCAGCCACACGAGCCCGCCCATCAGCAGGGATGCTCCCACTGCACTCGACAGCGTGCTCAGAATCCGCTCCCGGTGCAGACGCCCGACACTCCGCAGCAGCAGCGCCGTCATGATCACGGCATGGCCGGCCTGTTTTACCGAATCGGCCAACACCAGGCCCAGGAACCCCAGCGGCCCCTTCAGGCTCAGCGCGGCGATGAAGTAGAAGCCCACGGCGATCACGCCCACGATGGCCGGTGTGCGCGTGTTCTGCCGCGCGTAAAACGTGTAGTTCAGCAGGAAATCAACGCCGGCAAACAGCAGGCCCGGCAGATAGAACCGCAACGCGCGGGCCGTCATTACCGTGTCGAGAGGCTGGAAGCTGCCGTGCTCGAACAGCAGGCGGATCACCGGCTCGGCCAACGCCCACAGGGCCACCGCGGCCGGAATCAGGAGCACCAATACCAGCCGCAACCCACGGCCAAAGATGCTCCGAAACCCTTCCCAGTCCCTGTCGGCGGCACGTTGCGAGAGGCTGGGCAGCGCGGCCAGCGAGACCGCCACCGGCACCAGACCCAACGGCAACTGGATGAGGGTGGTCGCGTAGCGCATCCAACTCACGCTCTGCTCACCGGTGGCCGAGGCCCACCGGCCATCCATGATGATTTGCGCTTGGGTCACGATTAAGCCAAGGGCGATGGGCACGTAGAGCCGCAGGATGCGCCGCACCGCAGGATGTCGCCACGCCAGGCTGAAACGCAGCCGCAGATCGCGCAGGCCGGGGAACATCACCACCAGTTGCATCAGGCTGCCCGCGGCCACCCCCAGCGGGAGCGCGTAGATGCCGATATGTCGGGCCAGCAGCGGCGCCGCCAGGACGATCCCCAGGTTGAACATCGCGCCGCTCACCGCCGTGAAGTTGAAGCGTTTGAGCGCGTACAACAGCCCGGTGACGCCGCCCGAGAGGCCGAAAAGCAGCACCGACGGGGAGATCACCCGCAGCGACCGGGTCAACACATCCTGGAGGGCCGGGTCGGCGAAATCGCCCAGCACCCCGGCGAGCGGCGCCGCGAAGATCTCCAGCACCAGCACGACGGCGCCCATCGCCAGTGCGATTAAGCTGAGCACCGTACTGGCGACGCGTGCCAGCTCATCGCGGCGGTCGGGACGGGCATAATCGCTGAAAACGGGCACCAGCGCCGCGCTCAGCATGCCGCCCACCAGCAGATCGTAGACCATCGTCGGCACGCGCGCGGCCAGGTTGAAGGCGCTGAGCTGGCCGCTGGAGCCAAAATAGCCGGAGATCACGGCCTCGCGTACGAGACCGATGACCCGGCTGGCGATGTTGCCCAGGCCCAGGATGCCGGCCGATCGCACCAGACCGCGTTCCGGCGCTGCGGCGGGCCATCCTGCTTCAGATTCGGCTGACATGGGCTTTACGATGCCTCATTTGCATGCGCGACCTGCCGTCACTCGTCCCGCAGTGCCCGAATGCGGGCAATAATGGCGGTCGTCGAACGATCGGGAACGTAGGGCAGGAACACGACCCGGCCGCCGCAGCTTTCGACAATGGCCGCTTCCGGGGGCCGCGGGCCTGCAGGCCGATTCCAGTCACCGCCTTTGACGTAGATGTCGGGGCGCAGCGCCGCGACCAGGGCTTCCGCAGTGAGCGCGTCGAAGATGACCACGGCATCTACGCAGCCCAAGGCAGACAGCAGCTCGGCCCGCTCATCCTCCGCGACGATGGGCCGGCCCGGCTTGCGCGCCGCGGTCGAAGCATCGCTGTTCAGGCCGATGACCAGGGCATCGGCCAGCGCGCGCGCCGCCTGAAGATAACGCACATGCCCCACGTGCAGCAGGTCGAAATGGCCGTTCGTCAGCGCGACGGTATGGCCCAACGCCCGCTGCGCTTCACGCCAGGCCTGCGCGGCCTCGAGAGTCAAGACTTGTCCCAATCCATTCCTCCAGGCAGGGAACTGGGAACCAGGAACTAGGAACACGGTGCCCAGTCCCTAGTCCCCAGTCCCTAATCCCCAGTCCCAGACCTCGTCCCCCGCCACACCGCCCAGGCAAACCGCGGCAGATCGAGCTGCCGCCGCCAGCGCCACGGCTGAGTGATCAGGCGGTACAGCCATTCCAGGTTCAGCCGCTGCGCCCACCGCGGAGCGCGCCGCTGCACGCCGGCAATGAAATCGAACGAGCCGCCCACACCCATCATCACGGGCACGCCCAGCGCATCGTGATACCGGGCAATCCACAAATCCTGGCGGGGCGCGCCGTACGCCACAAACAGGATATCGGGCTGAGCCTGGCGCACACGGCGTATGATGTCGGGTGCGTCGGCGTCGGCCGGTGAGCCGGCATACGTGCCAACCACTCGCAGGCCCGGAAAACGCTCGACCAGGATCTCAGCCGTGCGCTCGGCCACCCCGGGCGCCGCGCCCAGCAGATAGAGCCGCCAGCCCTGCGCGGCCGCGGCCCGGGCGATCAGCGGCACGCCGTCGGAGCCGGTGACGCGCTGAGGCAAGCTCCTGCCCAGCCGCCGGGCGGCCCACAGCAGCCCCACGCCGTCCGGAATACAGAGGTCTGCCCCCGCCAATACCGCCGCAAACTTGGAGTTGCGCCGGGCCTCCATCACAAACTCCGGGTTGACCGTGGCGATCTGGTGCGGTGTGCCGGCGGCGATGAACTCCCCGATATGCGCCAGCAGGTCGTCGTAAGTCAGCGCATCGACGCGCACGCCAAGGATGCGGACGGCTGCGAGATGCGACGGATGTGACTGCGAAGCATGGCCCTCGGCTTGCCCCGATATTTCGGGGCGCCCGGTTTGTCCATTTGCCGATGCGCTGTGTGCCGCGACCATCCGTCAAGCCTCCCTGGTCCGTTTGCCCACCTTGTTCCTCGTCTACTTGTTTCCTTCTCGTCCCGCTTCTTCCAACACCGCCAGCGTTTCCCGCGCACACTTCTCCCAGGAGAAGCGTTTGACGTTCTCCTGGCCGCGCCGCGCCAACTCGGCGCGCAGCGCATCGTCCTCGACCAGGCGGAGCATGGCCGCAGCGATCGCATCGACATCGTGCGGATCGACGAGCAGGGCCGCATCGCCAGCGACCTCGGGCAATGACGACGTATTGCTGGTAATGACAGGCACACCACACGCTCCCGCTTCGAGCACCGGGATGCCGAAGCCTTCATAGAGAGACGGAAAAACGAACGCCAACGCGCCGCTCTGCAGCGCCGGCAGATCTTCGTCGGGGATGTAGCCGGGAAACAGCACCCGCTCGGCCAGCCCCAGGCGCTTGACCTGTGCAAACAGATCGTCGTGCAGCCAGCCCCGCTTGCCGGCCAGGACGAGCTGCACGCCGGAGGCGCCGGGCTGACCGGCGATGCGGCCGAACGCGTCCAGCACGCGGGCCAGGTTTTTGCGCGGCTGCAAGGTGCCCACATAGAGCAGGTAACGCCCGGCGATCCCGTAACGTTCCCGGACGGCGGCCAGCCGTGCCGCGTCGCGCACCGGCGCCAGCGTCTCGTCGCGGCCCAGGTAGACGACGTGCACCTTGCGCCCGTCGATCCCGTAAGCGCGCACCAGATCGGCCTTCGTGGCGGCGGAGTCGGCCAACACCGCGGTCGCCTGCCGGGCGTTCCACCGCGTGGACCAGTCCAGGTAGCGCCGGTCGGCCGGGCGATGGGCTTCAGGGTACGACAAATAACCCAGGTCGTGTACGGTGACCACGCTGCGCCGCGGGTGAAGCAGCGGCAGCACGTGCGCGGGCACAAAGAGCACGTCCGGCGGGCGAGTGAGCATCTCGGCGCTCAGGCGGGCATGGGTCCACAGGCGCGGAAACGGGATGGTGCGGACTTCGTAGCTGCCCTGCCCTGCCCCCCCGAACAGGCCGTCGGCCGGAGCGGCGTTGGTGTACAGCCGAAACCGATGCGCTGACCCTGTACGCAACAGTGCCAGGATCAAATAGAGCGAGTAGGTCTCAGTGCCGGTGCGCCGCGCTATCGTCGCACGGCTGGCGTCGATGCCGATCAACATGGAGGGATTATAGCATAGGAAATAAAGAACGACACATTGAATACGCCACAGATACCGTAAACTTTATGTAAAACACATATCAGCATATGAGTGAAGGGCTGAAAGTACTCAGCCTGTAAGGGGCCAAAACGTGCGCGTTGAAGTCACATCGCGGCGCGAATATCGGCCAGGCTGATCGGCCCCGGCCGCAGGATGACGGGATGCTCGCCGGTGACATCGACCAGGGTCGATGGCACGCCGCCCGGACAGCGCCCGCCGTCCAGGATCACGGCGATGCGGTCACCGAGCTGAGCGGCGACCTCCGCTGCGGTGATCGGGCTGGGCTGGCCGGAGAG
>JAPKMS010000367.1 GCA_026645775.1 Anaerolineae bacterium | reverse complement strand
GTTTGTGGGCGCCGACATCGAGAACCTGGTGAACGAGGCAGCGATCCTGGCGGCGCGGCGCAACAAGCGGGTCATCGGGGTGGCCGAGTTCCAGGAGGCGGTGGAGCGGGTGATCGCCGGGCCGGAGCGCCGCTCACGCATCATCTCGGATCACGAGAAGCAGATTGTGGCTTACCACGAAGCCGGCCACGCGTTGGTGATGAAGCTGCTGCCAAATTCGGACACTGTGCACAAAATCAGCATCGTCAGCCGGGGCATGGCGCTGGGCTATACCATGCCCCTCCCCTCGGAGGATCACCTGCTCCATGGCCGCAGCAAGCTCGAGGATGAGTTGGCCGGGCTGCTGGGCGGCCGCGTCGCCGAGGAAGAGGTTTTCGGCGATGTGACCACGGGCGCCAGCAATGACCTGGAACGGGTGACGTCGCTCGCCCGACGGATGGTGACGCAGTATGGCATGAGCGAGGTCTTGGGGCCACAGACCTTCGGCGAGAAGGAAGAGTTGGTGTTCCTGGGGCGCGAGATCGGCGAGCAGCGCAACTACAGTGAAGATGTGGCCGAAGCCATCGACAGCGAGGTGCGCCAATTGGTTGAGCGGGCGCACGGTCGGGCCGGCGAGATCATCCGCACGTACCGCGCCAAGCTGGACGAGCTCGCCCACTACCTGATCGAGCGCGAGACGATCGATGCGGGTGACTTTCAGGCGATGTTTGCGGGGATCGGCGCGGCGGCCTGAAAGTCGCCGGGCGGTCATCGCAGTATGGGATGCGTGTCGCGTGTGATGTTCGGTAGGATCGCGCGGCACGCAACGTGTTTTTAATCGAGAGGTGACGCGGCATGGCTCGGCTATTCAAACTCGCCTACCAGCTCCACCGCCACCGTTTCAGCGGCTGGACGCTGGACCGATGGGGCGTGACCCTGGCGTGGGGCGCTGCGCTGGTGATCGTGGCCCAGTGGCTGTGGCGCGGCCGGCCCGGGTTGCCCGCCTGGCACTGGCTGGTGTTGGCCCTGCTCGCCCTGGGCGGGCTGGCTCTGCTCATCCTGCGGGGCTGGGCGGCCCAGTCCCGCTACGTTGTCTTTGTGCCACAATCGGGCCGGACGGCGCCTGCCGCCCGGCCTCTGACGTCCGAAGAAAAGCTTCCGGTGTGGGCGACAGGGCGCTTCGAGGTGCAGACCAAGACACGCGTCTTTGCGGATCTGCAGGCCTACTGGCGCACCTACGCCTCGCGCGAACACACCGTGCTCGCGATCCAGCATCCTGGTCGTTTTCTGTGGCTGGGCCGAACGCCGGATGAGGATGCCGGTATGTGGTACATCTTTCTTCGCCCCGAGGTCATTCAGGGGATTGCCGCCGGCCAGCTAACCCACGGCATCAAAGCTGCCCCGGCCCTGGGCATCACCTATCGGTTCACTCCCCCAGCGATCGAGGGCAAGCGCCCGCCGAAGCCCACCACGGAGATGGCCTATCTGGCCTTCGAGGATGAGGCGGGGCGCAACGCCGTCTGGGCCGACCTCCTGGCTGACCGCGGTTGACCCGAAAACAGCATTCCACATCATCCCGCTTCCGCCACATACACCACCCACTCCGGCGCATCTCGCAGCGCCAGGTGATCCCAGGCCGGGTGGACGTGCACTTGCCCGAACCCGGCTTCGTGCAGCATATCGCTTACCCTCTCGACGGTATAGGCCTGATCCGCCAGGCCGTAGACCTGCATCTCGCCCGTTTCCAGGTTCAGGATGTGGAAACGTTCCACTGCGGCGCGTTGTTCGGGGTCCCAGGTGCGCTCGCCCAGGTGCAGATAGGGGAAGTCGCCCCACAGCCCGCCCTGGTCGGTGTACCACCAGGTGTTGTCCCGCTTATCGAACTTATCGTCATCCAAAATCTCCAGCAGCAGCCGCGCGCCCGGCCGCAGAGCGGCGCGGATGCGGCGCAGAACATCCGCCGACTCAGCCGGCCGCAGCACCGTGAACTGCCCGTACAGGTAGATTGCCGCATCGAAGTCCGCGCCGGCGAAGTCCATTCCACGCACGTCGCCCTGCACGAACTCGCACGACAAACCGGCGCAGTGTTCGCGGGCGTAGCGGATGGACGCAGGCGAGAAATCGATGCCGGTAACGCGGACACCCTGTCGTGCAAACTGGGCGGCATAGAGGCCCGGCCCGCACGTCACGTCGAACAGCCGGGCGCCAGGCTGCAAGGCGAGCCAATTCCCCATCACCTGTACCTGGCCGCGAATTTCAGGCAGGCGCCGGCTGGCTGCGCCGTGGCTTTGGTCCAGGTGCTCCCGCAACATGCGCTCGCTGAACGCCGGGTCATCCCAGGGGAGGTTGGCGCCATCCCGCCAGGGCACCGGCGGCTGCGAGCGGCCATAGATGCGTCGAAGCGCGGCCGGGAACGGATTTTGTTGTTCGTCCGACACGGTGAAAGCCTCCTGACATGGAAATGAGTTCGTTGAACGGGTTGGCAGCCCATTCTACATCGAGATTACCCGCTTGGTAGGGCAATCGCGTCTTATTCTTTGACACAGAACCGAAATGGACTATGGTTACGGCATCATGATCCATTGGAG
>JAPKMS010000036.1 GCA_026645775.1 Anaerolineae bacterium | reverse complement strand
GCGTGCGCGCCGTAGACCGCGACGTCGTAGGCCATGCCGTCGGTGTAGTAGAAGCTGCCGCCCGTCTTCGGGGCCGCCGGATGGGCCGGGTCGGTGATATCCACCACGCGCAAGGCGCTCTTGCCGGCGCCGACCTTGCTGTCGGCCAGGTAGGCGTAGTTGCCGCTGGCCGCGACGCCAACCACGTTGCCGGGCGTGTCGAACGAGCCGACTACCTGCATGGCGTTCACGTCGGTGATGTCAACCACCTGCAAGCCCATCGAGCCGGCCGCGACCAGGGCGACCTTTTGGCCCGAACGCCCGATTACGACCACGTCGTTGGCTTCGCCGGGGACGGCCACGGTGATCGGCGCCTGCGGGGCTGCCGGATCGGACACGTTCACGGCCTGCAACCCCGCGCTGCCCGCGGCGATGAACGCGTAGCGGGCGCCGGGCTCCGGCGTCGGCGTCGGTTCCGGCGTCGGCGTCGGCACTGTCCCGGCGTCACCGATCTTGATCAGGATCGGGCCGCTCGTGTTGTTGAATTCGGCGGCCGACCATTCTTCGATGCCGCAGGCGCTGTCGGCCATCGCGGAGATGGTGTACCAGCCGGTCGTCGGGATCGTCTCCGTCAGCTCCACCACCGCGCTCGCGCCGGGGGCCAGCTCGGGCACGGTTGCGGTCACGTCCGGCGCGGCGGAGCACCCGGCCTGCGGCGATTTGTTGCGGAAGATGCCGGCTTGCGAGATGGCGCTCTTGGCCGTGCCGGCGTTGCGCACGTGGAGCACGTAGACGACCGCATCGCCTGCGTCAGGATTGTCGGGGTAGCTGCTCAGGCTGTCAACCACCAGATCGGGCAGCAGCGGATCGCCGACAAAGACCTTGAGCGGGCCGAAGCGGTTGTTGTTGAGATTGCGGTCCTGGCTCGACAGGGCGCACGCTGTGTCGAGGACCGCATAGGCCCACTGCTCGCCGGGCTCCGTCCAGGCGGGCGCGGGGAGCATCAGCGTTGTGGACGCCCCGGCGGCGAGGGCCGGGACCGTGGCCGGTGTAAAGTCCCAGGTCGTCTCGCCGCACAGATCGGGATAATCGGCCGAGCTGATGCCCAACTGCACCGCCGGGCTGGGGCCATCGCCGCGGTTGCTGACGCGTACCGTGTACGCGACGGGCTGGCGGGCGTGGACGCTTGCCGGCGCGATCGTCATGCTCTCGATGGCCAGGTCGGGCCGCAGCGCGGCGATGCTGATCGGGCCGTAGCCATTGTTGGCGTTGTTCCACTCACTTCCCGAACAACGGTAGTTCTCGAACAGGTAGACGTCATGGCCCGCCACCCAGGTTGAGTCGAACGCGGCGCCCGGAACCTGAATGTTCAGCGTCGTGCTGGCACCCGGGGCCAGCGCCGGCGCCGTCGTCCAGCCGCCGGCCGGATCTGTGGTGACGCACGCCTCAAACGCCTCGTCCACAAAGACGCCGAGGGCCGAGGTCGTCGCGGCCGCCGCGTCGCCGAGGTTCTTGATGGTCACCGCGAGCGCGACGCCCTCGCCCGCCGAGATGCTCGCCGGATCGTACGTCACGTTTTGGATCGCGAGATCGGGGAGCTCGGTGACGACGTTAACCCAGGTAGAGCCGGCGTTGTTCGCGTTGTTGTGCTGGTATTCGTCGTCGTTCAGCTCCGGCAAACTGCACTGCCAATCCACGACGGCGACCACGAACTTCTGGCCGGTCGCGGCCCAGCCGCGGTCGAACACGATCGGTACGTCGCGGGACTCGCCGGGCGGGATCGGGCCGAACCGGACGGTGTCGTCGTATTGGGGGTCGCCGCAGGTCGGCCAGGTGGATCCCTGCGAGTAGATCGCCAGCTCCGTCACCGCGTTGGCCGCCACTCCCGAGTTCTTCACCCGCACCGTGTACGTGATCGGCGAGAGGGCGTAGACCGGCGATGGCTCCGCTGTGATGGAGACGACCTCGAGGTCGGGCCGCTGGTAGTTGTCCGGGTAGAACACGATCGGGCCGTACACGTTGTTGGACTCTGTCATCTCGCCCACGGTGCAATCGCTGTCGGCCATCAGATACACGAAGTGCTGCGATTGGTCGGCCAGGGCGCCGCCGATGCCGACCTCGATCGAGCCCAGCGGCGGCAGGCTGGCGATCTCCGCCTCAACATAGGGTGTATCCTCGCACGTCGGCACATGGCCGGGATCAATGTAGAGGCCCAGCTTCGAGGCCCAGGCGTACGCGTTGACGTCGCTGGTGGCATACACCATGTTCCCGACAAACAGGTCGAACGAGATCGGTTGGCCGGCTGCGGGATCAATCGGCATCCAGTCCACACCGGTGATCTTCAGATCGGGCTTCACGGTGTCGGTCAGCACCAGTGACACGGGGCCGGCGGTGTTGTTCTCTTCGTTCGGCTCCGCCACCACGCAGCCGTAGTCGATGGCCGCAAAGAGCTCGACCGGCGTGCTGTCGAAGATTTTCGTGAAGGTGTAATACGCGGTCTCGCCGATGTCGAGCGAGTCCAGGGGCTGGCCCCAATCGGGCATGACGACCTGCGTGGCGCAGTCGGTCGGGAGGACGTCCCGGTAGAGGCCGACGCCGGGCTGCAGCGTCCCGTTGAACGGGTCCGCGCCCTGGTTCTGCACGCCGACGACGATATCCACGAACTGGCCGACCGCCGGCGCGTTGCTGGCCACCCGGAAGTCCACGATCGCCAGGTCGGGATAGGTCTTTGGGCCGATCTCGACCGTGTAAGGGCCGGCCGCGTTATTGGTTTTGGGTTCGTCCAGGAGGCAGCCGTAGTCCAGGTAGACGGAGGCTGCGTGGGCGCCCTCGGTCGCGAAGGTCGTCGTCAGGGTGAATACCTGCGTGGCGCCGGCGGCCAGCGGCGGCACCTCCGCCACCCGATCCCCGACATCCGGGCTGCCGGCATAGGGGCAGCCGGCCGGGGCGCGGTCGAGGTAGAGCCCCAGCCACGATCTGGTCGGCGTGCCGCCGGTGCCCGCGTTGCGGACGGTGATGGCGTACTGCACCGGCTGCCCGATCGCCGTCTGGTCGGGCGTGACCGTCACGCTGTCAATCACCAGATCCAGCGTCTTCGGCGGGCCGACCGTGATGGGCTGCGGGCCGAAGACGTTGTCCGCCTCATCGCTCTCCTCGACGTTGCAGCCGTAGTCAACGTAGCCGTAGATGTCGTGCGGCCCCTGCTCCGCAGCAGTAAAGCCGTACGAGAACAGCGTCAGGTCAACCGCAGCGCCGGGTTCGATGGCGGGGATCTCGATGCCGGAGAATTCCGCGCCGGCGGTGCACGCGGCCGGAGCACTGTCCCGGTACAGGCCCAGGAAGCTCTTCAGATAGTGCCGGGCGTTGCCCTCATTGACCACGTGCACGGTAATGTGGATATACTCGTTGGCGGCCGGGCTGGCCGGGCTTGCTGTGATGCCCGTGATCCTGAGATCCGGCTTGCGAGCGTCCGCCACCGTGAAGGCGAGCGGGCCCGCGTGGTTGTCCGTCTCGATCGCTTCGGTCACGGTGCACGCGTAGTCCACGAAGGCGCGGGCGGTGTGTGCGCCGGCAGCGGTGAAGGGTGCCGCCCAGGTGACGGTGTAGGTCTGGCCGGCCGTCAGCACGGGGATGTAGGCCGAGCGGATGTCATATTGCCCGCACGTGGGCTGGCTGGCGTAGTCGAAGTAGAGGCCGGCGTAGGTGATCGAGTTGGTTTTCGCGGCCCCGTCGTTTTTAACGACCAGCGTGTAGTTGACGTTGTCCCCGGCGGCCGGCGTCAGTGGTTCCGCGGTGAAGCGGGTGATCTTCAGGTTGGGGAGCCGCGCCGGCAGTAAGTCCAGCGCGATCTCCCGCTCGTTGTCGGTCTCGTCGGTCTCGATGATGTCGCCGTCCGGATCCACCACGGCAGAGACCGTGTGTGCGCCCTCGGTGGCGAATTGGAGGCCGGGGAACACCAGCACCGTGCTCTGGCCGTAATCCAGCGCGGGCACCGGCTTGGCCGCGTTCACCGCGCCATCGGTGGAAATTTCGAGCCAGGTGGCCGCGGACGGCACGTCGCCGTTGCTGAGCACCGTGACCGTGGCGGTGAAGGTCTCCTGGGCGTGGAGACCGGCCGCCGGCTGCAGCGTCAGCGCCGTCATTTTCAAGTTGGGCGCCAGGACGGTGAGCGTCCCGGTGTAGACGTTGTCGGTCTCGTCGCTCTCCTCTTCCAGAGCAAAGAAGTCCGCGAAGGCCCAGACGTGCTGCGCGCCGGGGATATCGATGCGAACATGCCCCACATCAACCTGCGTGCTCGCGTTCGGCGCCAGCGCGTTCACATTGGCCTGCCACGCCTTGAGCGGATCGGGATGAATCGGCAGCGTGCCGGTGTAGACGCCCAGCTTCGTGCCGAGCGAGCTCCGGTCGCCCTCGTTGATGACGTCCACTGTCAGGATGAAGTCTTCACCGGCGATCACATCGGTCCCATTCTTGGGCGCCAGCCCGGTGACCCTGAGATCGGCCAACCGCGGCGGGCCGACGACGATGTTGAGCGCGTACTGGTTGTTGGATTCGCGGCCCTGGTATTCTGCGATGGCGCACGTGTAATCTGCAAAGGCCCACACGTTGTAGGTCCCCGGCGTCGTGAAGCCGGCGGTGTTGACCACGACATCCACACTCCCGCCCGCCGGGATCGCAGGGATGGTATCGAAGCCGAATGCGCCGGCCGCGTTGCAGGCCATGGGCGGGCCGTCAGGATCGGCGAACAGGGCGAGGCTGGCCGCGCTGCTGGCGACCGGGCCGTTGTTCTGCACGGTCACGGTGTAGGTGATGGCTTCGCGCGCCGGCAGATCCACGGTCGCGCCCTGCACGGTGACGCCCACCAGGTGCAGGTCTGGCAGCGGCGGCCACTCGGCCGTGAACGCCACCGGGCCGAAGGCGTTGTTGTCTTCGCCGGTCAGGGCGGCGTTTTTCTCGACGACACTGTTGCCGATGTCCGCATAGGCGAAGACCTGGTGGTTGCCTACGCTCGTGACGGCTGCGGCCGGGATGACGACGGTGGCGGTGTGCGACGCGCCGGGGCCGAGGGTCGGTACGGTGGTCGTGTTCTTCCAGGCCGAATCGCCGGGGCCGGTTGGGCTGTGGTCCACGTAGATGCCGAGCGCCGAGACCTGGGTGGTCGTCATCGCCCCCTGGTTCTGCACGGTCACGCTGACCGAGAAGTCCTGGCCGGCGTACATCGGCACTGTGACCAGCGCCAGGTTCGTGATGACGAGGTCAGACTGGCGCTCCGGCAGCACGGTGAGGGCCAGCTCTCGGTAGTTGTTGGATTCGTTCGGCTCGACCACGGCGCAGCCGTAATCCGCGAGGGCATAGGCTACGTGCGGGTCTTCGTCCCCGACCGCGTCCGCGAAACCGGCATAGGTCAGCGTGTAGGTCTTGCTGGCACCGACGGCCAGGTACGGGACGTTCACCCCCAGATCGGGGATGCTGGGGTTGGGGCAGGTCGGGAACGTGGCCGGGTCCAGGTAGAGGCCCAACAGCGTCGGGAGCGCGGCATCCGCCCCGCCGTTGTGGAGGGTGACGGTGAAGTTGACGGGCTCGCTCGCGTACGGCTGCGCCGGGCTCGCCACCAGGCTGTCAACAATCAGATCGGGCAGCAGATCGGTGACGAAAATCTGAATTGTGGCGTCGTTATTGTCGTTGTTATCCTCCGTGACATCGCACTGGAAGTCAGCGTAGGCGTAAATCTGGTGGTAGCCCAGGGTCGCATAGGCTCCGGGCGCGTTTAGCGCGACATCGGCCGCAGCCCCGGGGGCCAGCGCGGGCAGGGCAGCGGTATCCACCCAGTCTGGGTCGTCGCACTGGTCCGGCGGCGTGTCGATGAAGAGCCCGAGCAGGCCGGCGGCCGGGCTGGCGCCCGCGCCGGCGTTGCGCAGATGGACGGTGTAGGTCACCGGCTGGCCCGGCTGCGGGTTCAGCGGGTTGGGCGTGATGTTGTCGATCACGAGGTCGGGCCGGGACACGTGGAACGTCACCGGGCCGGCAGTGTTGTTCGTCTCGACGGTCTCCGCGACGGCATTCAGGTAGTCCGCGTGGGCAGTCACCGAATGGTCGGCATAGTTGGACACGGTCAACGTCTTCGTGACGGTCTTGGTGGCGCCCGCAGCGAGGGGGGCGACATCCACCGGCGGGTACGCGATGCTGTCGACGGAGAACTGCACCTTGAAGGCGCCGGCCGCGGCCGAGCCCGTGTTTGCCACTTCCGCCGTCATGGTGAACGGCTGGTTCACCGCCGGCGGCGCTTCAACGGACAGGGAACTGATCGTCAGGTCGGGTCCGACGACCTCATACGAGGCCGGCCCGGCAATGTTGTTTGTTTCATCCAGCTCGACGATCTCGCACTCCCAGTCGACATAAGCGCCGATCGTGTGCGGGCCGACTGCCGGCACCGACAGGGTCGCTGTCCGCTCCTCCGAGATGGCGCCGGCCGCCAGCCCGGCGGAGAACCCGAGAACCCGCGTGATCTCGCCGATCAGGCCGCAGCCGTTTGGCGTGGGCATGCGGTCGCGGTACAGGGCGATCTCGGGATAAACGCCTGCCGGCACTGCCGCGGTGCCCTGGTTCTTGATGCGGACCTTCACGGCCATCTCGGTGTCGGTGAACGCCACCGTGGTGGGGACGGTCAGGCTGTAGATCACCAGGTCGGGATACGGGATGGCCGTCGGCGTGTATGTGGGTGTCGGAGTTGGTGTGGAGGTCGGCGTGTTTGTCACCGTCGGCGTATTCGTCACAGTGGGCGTGTTCGTCGCAGTGGGCGTGCTCGTTGGCGTGTTCGTCGCTGTCGCCGTCGCCGTCGCCGTCGGCGTGGGGGTCGGCGTGGGGGTGTTCCCGCTGACGGTCACATACACCGTGAGATCGTTGTTCGTCTCGTCCGATTCGGCGCTCCAATTCTGCGGATCCACGCGGCCGTAAAGCGCGTGCTCGCCGCCGTACGTCCAGCCCGGATGCGCGACGGTGAACGATTCCGTAGCGCCCGCAGCCAGCTCATCGGTGATGTGCTGCTCGTCCCAGCACGCATCCCATGCGCCCGTCCATGCGCAATCGCCGATGTAGGTGTAGAACGCCGCCTCCATGCCGCCTGCCGGCGCCGGGCCAAGATTCTTGATCGTCACGGTGACCGAGAACGGCTCATCGGGGGCGAGCCCGGCCGGGGTTGTGGTGATGCTTTCCACCACGAGGTCAAAATCGTCGGTGACGGTCACCACGACCGGGTCGCCGGCGTTGTTGGTATAGTCCTCCTCATTCAGTTCGGCGCTGCAATACGCGTTGGCCATGGGGTAGAAGGTGTACGTGCCTTCACCGAACCCATCTACGAAGGTGAATGTGACCGTCGCCGCATCGCCGGCTGCCAGGGGCGGGACCTCTGCCGTATCATAGAAGCTGCTATCCCCGCAGCCGGCCGGTGCGTGGTTACGGTACAAGAAGACGGAGGAAGCGGCCGCGCCGCCCGCGCCGTTGTTTTGCACGGTGGCGCTCACGGTGATGGGTTCGCCCGCGACGATGATGCCGGGCGACGCGGCGCTGCTCTCAACCACCAGGTCGGGATAGGCCTGTT
>JAPKMS010000366.1 GCA_026645775.1 Anaerolineae bacterium | reverse complement strand
TGACCTTCCCGGCCAGCGTGACCGAGCAGTCGTTCACGGTGCAGACGAACGACGACGCCAAGTTCCAGGGCGAGCGCGGCGTGCTGGTCGAGCTGTCCAGCCCGACCGGCGGCCTGGGGATGGGCCTCCCGCCGATCGCCCGGGTGAACATCCTCGATGACGAGACAGTCTACCCGCCGTTGCTCGACGACTTCGAGACCGCCCCTTACCTGTGGTCGGTCAGCCCGAAGGCAACCCTGTCGAACCCGGAGATCGCGGCCGGGGACGAGCTGGCGCTGCCCGGCCAGGTCGCCCACGAGCACGTGCTCCAGGTCGGCCCGAAGATTCGCATTTATCTTCCGGTGGCCGCGAAGAGTGGTTCGCTGTCTCCCTCCGCTTCCCTACAGGCTCCCTCCAACGGTGCGCAGACCACGTATCACTTTGGCCGCACCTTCCCTATCGGGCAGGACTGGAGCGCTGCATCCGAGTTTAACTTCTGGTACTACGGCCGTGCTAGCAATGCCACGGTCCAGGTCAACCTTACCAACGACCAGGCGACCCCCGCCAATCCTGCGAACTGGCAGCTTGTTTGGAGCGATGAGTTCAATGGCGCTGGAGGCGCTGCTCCGAACGCCGGCGTCTGGGGCAACGAGGTCGGCGACGGCACCGCCTACGGCATCCCCGGCTGGGGCAACGACGAGTTGGAATATTACACCCCCGGCGGCGCCAACGCGGCGGCTGACGGCCAGGGCAACCTGGTGATTACCACCGCGGCGGCCGATGGATCGCTGCAGTGCTATTACGGCCCGTGCAAATATACCTCGGCGCGGCTGCTGACCAAGAACCGCTTCGAGGTTGCCTACGGCCGGGCCGAGGCGCGCGTCAAAGTGCCGGTCGGCGCTGGGCTGTGGCCGGCGTTCTGGATGCTCGGCACGGACATCGACCGGGTCGGCTGGCCGCAGACCGGCGAGATTGACATCATGGAGCATGTTGCCCGACTGCCCAACGAGATCTTCGGCACCCTGCACGGCCCCGGCTATTCGGGCGGCAACAGCTACGGCAAGGTCGTTAACCTGGGCAAGCCGGTCGCCGACGACTTCCACACCTTCGCAGTGGAATGGCAGCCGGACAAGATCACCTGGCTGCTGGATGGCGCACCCTACTTCACGGCGACCCCGGCCGACCCCTTCCTGGCCGGCAAGCAGTGGGTCTACAACCACCCGTTCTACATGCTGCTGAACGTGGCAGTGGGCGGCAACTTCGGCGGCGCGGTCGGCTCCAATACGACCTTCCCCCAGCAGACGCTGGTGGATTACGTGCGTCTTTACCAGGCTGCGCCGGAACCCGTGTCGTTCGCGGCCTCGTTCGTGGATGACTTCAGCGGCTGGCGACAGATCAGCCTCCCGTTCGCGGCCTTCCAGGGCGCGGTCGGGACTACCCTGGATCTGGCGGCTGTGCGATCGCTCAGCTTTGACGTGCCGACATCCCTGCTTCAGCCGGTGTTGCTCGATCAGGTTCTCCTGAAGTACGCTGACGCCACGCCGCCGACGGCCGCCATCACCAGCAGCGCGTCCGGCGAGACGGCCAAGGGCCCGGTCACGTTCTCCTTCACCTTCAGCGAAGATGTCGGCACGAGCTTCACCGCCGATGATATCGTCGTGGCCGGTGGCACGGCCGGTGCGTTCACGCGCGTCAGCGGTACGTTGGCGACCCTGGTCGTGACCCCGCCTGCCAACGCGGCCGGCACGATCACCGTCAGCGTTGCCGCGGGCAAGTTCTACGACGCGGCCTACAATGCCAATACGGCCGCGGTCTCTCTCGACCAGGCCTACGACACGAAGAGCGTCGTGCTGCCCGGGCTGCCGATCACGTTCGACGACCCGGCGGTGACGTACACGCTGACGGGCTTCGGCGGGGCCGAGGCGGCGAG
>JAPKMS010000365.1 GCA_026645775.1 Anaerolineae bacterium | reverse complement strand
GGCCGGCCTCCCGCAGAATCTCCCGCGCCACGTCGTCGCCGCCGGCCGCGGCCGCCTCCACCAGCGGCGCCAGCGCGGCCATGTCGGCGGGGCGGAGCGCCTCCCGGTAAACCCGGCTCACCAGATCGGACGGTTCCGACAGCGCCCAGTGCGCGAGGATGGCCTGGGTCAGCGCGGTGTGCGGGCCGCGGCCGTCGAAGCCGCGCATGACTGCACGCAGGGCCGCCTGGCCGACGGCGTAACCGCTGCCCTCATCGCCCAGCACATGGCCCCACCCGCCGGCGCGAGCCTGGCGTCCCCTGGCATCTTGGCCGTACACAATCGAGCCGGTGCCGCAGATCAGCGCGGCGCCCCAGCCGTCCGGCGTGCCCGCAGCCAGCACGAGCTGCGCGTCGTTGACGATGATCGCGTGGGCGCCCGGCAGCCGGCGATGGGCCCAATCCTGCATCAGAGCCCGATCCTCGGGGCGCGCGACCCCGGCCAGGCCGGCGCAGACCGCGGCGAGTGGCGCAGACGGCAGGCCCGCGGCCGCGAAGGCTGCGGCGCTGGCTTCATCCAACGCCGCCAGCGCCGCAGCCGCGCCCACCGATTGATAGTTGGACGTGGGACCTGTCCCGCGGCCCAGCACGCGGCCGTCCGCATCGGCCAACAGCGCGAGGGTCTTGCTGCCGCCGCCATCGATCCCCAGGATGAGCTGCCGTCGGCGCCCGCTCGTCATACTTGCAGCGCCTTTCGCACAACGCCGTCGGCCGCCGCCAGGCGCTGGCGCGCCGCGTCGGGCGACAGGCCGGCCAGGTGTGCGACGATGGCGACCTTGACCTGCCCATCGCAGCTTTGCAGCAGCGCGCCGGCCGGGTCGAGCGCGAGCCCGCACGCCTCGGCCACGATGCGCCGGGCACGCGCCTGGAGCTTGGTGTTGGTCGCCTGCACATCGACCATCAGGTTGCCATAGGTTTTCCCCAACCGGATCATCACGCCGGTGGAGAGCATGTTCAGCACCATCTTCTGTGCGGTGCCGGCCTTGAGGCGGGTGGATCCGGTGATCACCTCCGGGCCCACCAATGGCGCGATGGCGATCTCCGCGGCTTGGGCCATGGGTGACGGATGGTCGCAAGCCAGGCTGATCGTGAGCGCGCCGCGCGCCCGCGCACCGGCCAGTGCGCCCAACACATAGGGGGTCCGGCCGCTGGCCGCGATGCCCACAACGCTATCCAGCGCGGTCACCTCGATGGCCTCCAGGTCGCGCAGGCCCCCTTCCCGGTCATCCTCGGCGCCCTCGGCCGAGTGGGTGAGCGCATGTAGGCCGCCGGCTATGAGCCCGACCACCTGCTCGGGCCGCGTGCTGTAGGTAGGCGGGCACTCGGAGGCATCCAACACGCCGAGCCGGCCCGAGGTCCCCGCGCCGACGTAGATCAAACGCCCGCCCTCGCGCATCCGCGCGGCAATGGCGTCAATGGCCTGCGCAATGGCCGGCAACTCGGCTGCGACCGCCCCGGCCACGCGCTTGTCCTCAACGTTGATGAGCTGCACCATCTCCAGTGTGGGTAGGGTGTCAATCGCCATGGTCGCAAGATTGCGCGCCTCGGTAGCGGGGATGGCCGATGGCGGGAGGCGGGAGGCGGGCCCCTGATGCCGGCCGCCCAACTCCTGACTCCTGACCCCTGTCCCTTGATTCCTGACCCCTGGCGTGATGCTGCCCAGGATGACCGGGTGGCGCGCGCCGGTGGCCGCGGGCAGGTTGCCAGGCCGGCCGTGCCACGTCTCGTAGGCCAACACTGCAAACGCGACGGCCTCCTTTGCCTCGACGGGCAGGCCCAGCTCGGCGCTGGTGAGCACGCAGGCCGGGGCCAGGGCCGCGTGCAACTGCGCCATCAGGGTTGGGTTGCGCGCGCCGCCGCCGCTGACGATGACTTCATCGGGGAGGCGCGGCAGAAAGTCACGATAGGCCTGGGCGATAGAACGCGCGGTGAACGCGGTGAGCGTGGCGGCGATGTCGGCGGGCGCCAGGCCGGCGGATGTGGCGCGCGCCCAGACGCGGGCGCCGTACTGCGCGCCGAATAGCTCGCGGCCGGTGCTCTTGGGCGGCGGCAGGCGGAGGTACGGCTCGGCCAGCAGCTCGGCGAGCAGCGTTTCATGCACATGGCCCTGGGCTGCCAACACGCCGTCATGGTCGTAGGTCCATGCGCCGTCCGTCGCCCGCGCGGCCGCGTCGTCCATCAGCATGTTGCCGGGGCCGGTGTCGAAGGCGAGTTCGCCCTCACCCCCCCGGCCCCCCTCTCCCGGCCTGCGGGCCAGGCGAGGGGGGAGGTGCGTCAGGTCACGAAGAGGGGGGAGGTGCGTCAGGTCACGAAGAGGGGGGAGGTG
>JAPKMS010000364.1 GCA_026645775.1 Anaerolineae bacterium | reverse complement strand
TAATAAAGATTATATCATATCTGCACGGGCATGTGCAATTCCTACCAAAGGATAATGTGTCATGCACACTATTTTTAAGCCGCGCTGGCTGACCGGATTCTGCGTTGGTTTGCTGACGCTCGCTGGCCTGGTTGGCTCGGCGCCGGCCCGCGGCCAAACGGAAGTTGAAAGCCTCTGGCAAACCTTCACGATCGCGGATGGCCTGCCGTCTGGCAACGTCCTGTCCATGACGATCACGCGGGATGGCGCGCTTTGGTTCGGTACGGAGGCGGGGGTGAGCCGGTATGATGGCCTCTGGCGGTCGCTGGAAGGGTCAAAGAATGTGCCGACTGCCAGCGTACGCGCCATGGCGCAGACCGGCGATGGCGCGCTCTGGTTTGCCACCGATGCTGGCCTGGCGCGGCGGGAGGCTGATGGCGTCTGCTGCACGCTGTGGACAACGGACGAAGGGCTGCCAAGCGATGCAGTGACAACTTTGCTTGTGGCGGCGAACCCCACGACCGAGCCCGACGGGATCTGGATCGGCACATCTGGGGGCCTCGTCTACTTTGACGGTGAACGCATGACGGAGGATTCGCCCGTGCCCGCTGCCGCCATTCTCGCGACCGCGCAGCTTCCCGATGGCAAGATATTGGCGAGCGTGGCCGGGCACGGCGTTTGGCAGCGGGAGTTGGCTGGCCAGTGGCAGAAGCTGACCGGCAATGCGGGGGTGCGCGAAGGATTATGGGTCGGTGAAGATGGTCGTGTGTGGGTGGGCACATCGACGGGGTTGATCTATTCCGAAAACGGCCAGTGGTCCAGTTTTCCATTAAGCGATTCGGGCAGCGAGCCGGTCGTCTGGGCCGTGATGCAAGACAAAACCGGAGGGCTCTGGGTGGGCACCAACGGCGCCGGGATCTACTACGACCCGGACGCGACCGGCGACCTGGCGCCGATCCATTTCAGGGCCGAGCCCAACGGGCTGGTGAGCGATTACGTGCGTGCCCTGGCCTTGGATCGCGATGGCGCAGTGTGGATCAGCACGATCGGCGGCGTGAATCGCTATGCCGGCGGCATCTGGCAGGTCATTCCTGCGGACGGCCTGGATCAGCAGCGGATCAATACTGTGTTGACCGACAGCGCCGGGCGCATCTGGGCGGGCACCGAGCGCAATGGCCTGGCGATGTGGGACGGCCAGCAGTGGCAGCGGTTTGCGGCGCCGGCCGATCTGCCGGATAACCGGGTGGTGGCCCTGGCTGAAGACCACGCGGGCCGCATCTGGGTCAGCACCGACACCCGCATCGGCTACCTGCACGAGGCGGACGGCTGGGAGTTCGTCGAGCCGCCGAGCGCGGGATTGGCCGGCACCCCGGCGTATGCGTTTGCAGTCGATCCAGCCGGCGTGGTGTGGCTGGCAACGCGCAATGGGCTGAGCCGCTGGAGCGAGGCGGGCGGGTACAGCACGGTCGCGGAGTTGGCCGGCAAGCGGATCAATGCAGTGAAACTGGCCCAGAACGGCGTGCTCTGGGTGGGCACGCAATCCGATGGGCTGTTGCGTCTTGCCGATGGCCGTTGGGAAATCGTAGCCGATTCGGAGAACTTCTCTTTGAATGAAGTAGTTGCCAACGGCATTGTGGAAGCGGCCGACGGCAGCCTGTGGGTCGGGTCGTACAATTACGGGCTCTGGCAATATCGCAACGGTGATTGGGCGCGCATGGATGCGAATCTGAGCACCCCGAAGCTGCTGGCCCTGCACGCGGCCGGCGGCAACCTCTGGACCGGGACCCGGCAAGGGATCACGCGCTATGACGGTCAAACCTGGCAGAGTTACGGGAGTGCTGTGCTGCCGGGTTCCGGGGTGTTGGCGGTGACCTCGGGCCCGGATGGTACGTTGTGGATCGGCACCACGACTGGCCTGGTGCATTACCGCCCCGAGCGGAGCACCCCCTGGGTGCGCATCGACTCTGTTAACCTGATTCATCCGGAAAACGGCGTCGTCAATCTCAGCCGCGACCAGGTGGATGTGGTGAACGTGCAAGGCGGCGATCTATCCACCCGGGCTGATGCGCTGGTTTATTTGACGCAGCTTGAAGGCATCGACAGCAGTCCCCGCATCGACCTGGACGGGCAAATC
This sequence comes from Anaerolineae bacterium, assembly GCA_026645775.1. Lineage (GTDB taxonomy): Bacteria > Chloroflexota > Anaerolineae > CG2-30-64-16 > CG2-30-64-16 > MO66. Next base: position 17,584 of record JAPKMS010000364.1, on the reverse strand, counting down.
ACCGCTTACCAGGGGCTGGAACTGGCTCCCGGCGCCTACCAGTTGCGTGTGCGCGTGCGCGATTCTTCGTTCAACTACTCAGCGCCGTCCGATGTTAAAATCGTGGTGCCCCAAATGGTGGTGTTGCCTGGCGGCAGGAAAGTGCGCGCGACCAGTTTTTATACACTGCTGTTTCTTGGATTGCTCACCCTGATCGGGATGGGAGGGCTCGGGGGGATGAATCTGCGGGCGCGCGCGCGGGCGCGGGTCCTGGCCGCTGAAGTGGCAGTGCGACAGCAGGAGGCCCTGGCGCGGGCGTTCAACCCCTATGTTTCCGGAGAGCCGGTGCGGCAGGGCGATATGTTCTTTGGGCGCACCGAGCTACTGCAACGCATCCTCAATGCGCTGCATCGCAACAATATCATGATTCATGGTGAGCGGCGGATGGGAAAAACCAGCCTGCTGTATCAACTGGCCGACCACCTGCGTGAGACGGAAGATCCCGAATGGGCCTTCATCCCGGTGTACATCGACCTGGAGGGCACGCCTCAGGATCTTTTCTTCCATCAACTGATGGAAACCACCTGGGGCGTCCTCCAGGCCTACAGCACCGACGACCCGCCGGAGCTGCGTTTTGAAACCCTGGCGCCGGCCGACTATACCGAGCGTGATCTGCAAGCCGATCTGCGCCTGGTGCTGGATCGGATCAAAGCGTTAGTGGCGCCCAAGCAATTGCGCGTGATCTTGTTGCTGGATGAGATGGACGTGGTGAGCAACTACACCGGCGTCGTTCAGCAGCAGTTTCGGCGGGTCTTCATGAGCTCGGTGGCCGAAAACTTGGGCGCGGTGGTGGCCGGGGTAGACATCAGCAAGGCCTGGGATCGCCTGGAAAGCCCGTGGTACAACCTGTTTAATGAGATCGCGCTGGCGCCTTTCACCGACGAGCAGGCCCGCGAATTGTTGGAGGAACCGGTGCGCGGTGTGTACGACTGGGAAAGCGAGGCGCTCGATTTCGTGATCCAACATGCTGATGGCCGGCCTTACCGACTGCAGCAGTATGCGCTGGAGGCCGTGAACCGCATGCTGGCAAACAAACGGCTGAACGTCACCTTGACCGATGTCGAGGCCGCACATGAGCAACTGGAACGGGCGCGCGGTAATTGACGGCATAGGCGGCCAACGGACACAACCGGCCGCTTCTTTTCATGAGGTAATTCGTGCGTAACCCTTACATTATCGGCTCAGTTGTCACCGAAAGCCGCCACTACGGGCGAGAGGATCTGCTCGACGATTTGCTGCACGGCGAGAGCCGCGCCTGTTGGGTTGTGGGCAACCGCCGCATCGGCAAGACCTCCTTGCTCAAGCAGTTGGAAGTACTGGCGCTGCAGGAGGATCGGTTGCTGCCGCTTTTCTGGGATCTGCAAGGCTGCGATTCCTTTGCCTGCCTGGGCAATTATCTGCGCGAAGCCATCCGCGACCGTGAAGCAAGGTTTGCCGCAGCCGGCGCCACCGAAAATCTGGTGAACGAAGACGATGTGCTGGCGCTGCTCAACGCGCTACGCCGGCTCGCGCTGCAGGGCGGCCGCGAGCTGCTGCTGCTGTGTGATGAGACCGAGGTGCTGATCGGCATTGCACGCGATGAGCCGGCGGCGATGCAGCGCCTGCATCGTTTGCTCACCGGCGGCGCAGGCGTGCGCGTGGTCATGACTTCGACCCGCAAGATCTACCGGATGCACGATGCGTGCCGCGATTGGCCCACTTCCTCGTTTCTCGCCGGGTTCGACATGTCGCACGCCTTGGGGAGTCTGGCCCCGGCCGCCGCGGCCGCGTTGATCACGCAAGGCCAGGAGCCCGAGGGCAAGCGCGTGCAGGCCGGCCCCGAGCTGATCGAGACGCTCTCCTACGCGACCAATAACCATCCCTTCCTGCTGCAAATGCTCTGTTCCCGGCTGTTCGACGCTGGCACGTTGCGGCCGCTGGCCGAAGGCGACCTGCGCGTCGATACGTTCCTGGCCGGCTTCCTGGAGCACGACTTCAGCCAACTGACGGATGCCGATCGGCGGCTGGTGCTGACCGTGCATCGGGCCGGCACGATCGAGCAGACCGCCTTGCAGGGGACCACGGCGGAGTCGTCAGAAGAGCTGGCTAACCGGCTGCACGACCTGGAAGCCCTGGGGTATCTGCGCCGTGTCGAAGGCCGGCTGGCCGTGGGCAACCTGTTCCTGGCGAATTGGCTGCGCTCTGCCAGCCTGTACACGTTGGAAACTGTCCCGGCGGCGCCCACCTCAGAAGCCGCGATGCACAAGATCTTTGCGCGCCAGCAGACGCAGGATACCGACTCGCTGGTAGCGCAGCTCAACGCCCGCCGCACGCGGCTGGTGGAACTGGAGGCAGTGCGGGCGCACGCGTTCCTCGCGGTCGCGCCACAGGTGCTTGACGAGATCGGGCAATTGCAGATCGAGATCAGCGAACTGCGCAGCTTGCTGGATCGGCGTCAGGCGCGGTAAGATAGCGCAATGGAAAACATACCGCAAGCGTCGCCTTCTGGTCGCCGGGAGCCCGTGCGGCCGGCCGTCATCCTGCTTTGGCTGTTGATCCTGGCTTACGCGGCCTTCTTCTCCGCCTATTGTCTGCAACGACACGCCACCCTCAACACCTTCGCGGCCGACCTCTCCTACATCGATCAGCCGATGTGGAACACCCTCCACGGCCGCTTTCTGGAACGCACGCTGGATGACCGGCAGGTCCCGCGCATCTCCGAGCACCTTGAGCCGATCCTGCTGCCCCTGTCGCTGGTCTACCTGGTCTGGGACGACGTGCGGGCGATCTTGATCCTGCAAACCCTGGCGTTGGCGCTGGGCGCACTGCCGGTGTTTTGGATCGCGCGCTGGGTGCTGCGACGGGCGCCTGCGGCCACAGGGACATCGCCGGTGGGCGATGCTCCTGCCGAATGGTTGGCGCTGGCATTTGCTGCCATCTATCTGCTGATGCCGGCGCTTCAGGCCGCCAATATCGCTGATTTTCACGCGGATCCGTTTGTGGTGGCGCCGCTGCTTTTTGCCTTCTGGTATGCGACGCAGCGCCGGTATCGGCCGATGTGGGCCTGGGCGCTGGTGGCGATGGCCACGAAAGAGAATCTGCCCACCCTCACAGCGATGCTGGGGCTGTACGTGTTTGCCGCCGATCCCGGCTGGCGCGCCGCGCTTCGGCAGCGTGGGCCGCTGGTCGATCGGCTGCGTCGCGGCCTGCGTGGGGGGGCGCGGCAGGGCCTGGCGCTTACCGCAGTGAGCCTGGCGTGGTTTTATGTCGCAACCTTCCTCATCGTCGCGCCGCAGGCCCGCGCGGTCTACGGCACCGACGGCCCGATCTATCTGGCCAGCCGCTACGTTGAATTCGAGGGCGGGCTGGTGCGGACCGTGGTCGACCTGCTGCGCCAACCGGTGCGGCTGGATTACCTTGCGGGGTTGCTGGCGTCGGTTGGGTGGCTGGCGCTGCTGGCGCCGGAATATCTGCTGTTGGGCCTGCCGATCTGGGTGGCAAACACCCTCAGCAGTTTCCCCGGTCAGTTTTCGGGCGAGCAGCACTACTCCGCGCCGCTGGCGCCGGCGCTGCTGATCGCTGCGATTTTTGGCGTTCGGCGGCTGCGGGCCCTGGTCGAAGGCGGGATCGGGTTTCGGGTTTCGCCTAAGTTTTCGAACGCGACGTTGGTGAGCGCGCTGATTGGCCTTTGGCTGCTGGGCTGGTCGGCCGGCCAGCAGATCGACCGTGGGTGGACGCCGCTCTCGCGCTTCTATGACTGGCCGCAGCGCACTGCCCACCACCAGGTTTTGGGTCGGCTGCTGGCCGAGATTCCAGCAGACGCGGCCGTCTCAGCGACCCCGGCGGTGCATCCGCATCTGGCCCATCGCGAGAAGATCTACGTGTACCCCATCGTAGCCGACGCCGATTACGTGCTGGTGGACGTGTCCGGTGACACCGGCATGCATCCCAACGATGTCAAGACGAGCCTGGAACAGTTGATCAGCTCCGGTGCGTTCGGCATCCTCGATGCCGCAGATGGGTACGCGTTGCTGGCGCGGGCTGCGACCGCAACGCAGTGGCCCGCCGCATTTGCCGATTTCACGCATGCCGGCAGCCGCCGTCCCCAGTATGCGCTCGATGTGCGCTTCGGGGACGGCCTGCACCTGCTGGGATACGACGTGGTCGATGATCGTCGCTGGCGGCAGACCCGGTTTCGGTTCTATTGGCAAACCGATGCGGCTCTGAGCTCGGACACGGCCGTGAGCCTGCAAGTGCTGACGGCCGCCGGCGCGGTGGTTGATGATTCCGCACTCCGGCCCATGCCGGCGCTGCTGTGGGTGCCGCCCGCCCGGTGGCAGCCCGGCGAGACGATGGTGACCGAGAGTGTGCCGTGGTTCCTGCCGCAGGTCTGGGCGCCGACGCTGGCCGTCGCATCGGGCGGCGCCTTGCTGACGCCCACCGTCTCGATCGCCGCCCATGCCGGTCGGTTCCCCGCCGTTTCCGCCGACAGCCGGTTACGCCTGCCGGGTTGGGCACGACATAACGGCAAGCTGGAAGTTTTCGACATCCCCGGCGATATGCTGGCCGAGGGCCAGGCCCATTTCGCGGCTGCGGCCTGGTCGGTGGATCTGGTGGAGTGGGCCGCGCCCTTTGCGGCCGCGCCCGGCGCCGAGCTGACCGTGTCGTTGCTATGGCAGTCCGCCGCGCCCGCGCCGGTGGATTACACGGTTTTCTTGCATCTGCGCGATGCTGCGGGGCGCACGGTGGCTACCGGCGACGCGCAACCCACCTGGTTTGTCCGGCGCCCGGCCTCCCGTTGGGAATCGGGCGCAGCCTGGGATGCCCACCTTGTGAAGATCCCGGCGGGCCTTCCCGCCGGCCGCTATGATCTGGTCGCCGGCTGGTACGATTGGGCCACTGGCAACCGTCTGCCGCTGACCGACAGCGCCGGGAACCCGGCGGGCGACGAGTACGTCCTGGGACCGATGACTGTTGACGAGCGGGCTGCACCGCGGCCCGATGTTTGCTGCCTGTTTACGGCGGAGTGTTGTACTTCGCTGGAACGATGAGACTGGCCTTCCGTTGGCATTATGCCGCAAAAACCTACCTCGCATCGGATTGACCTGGCGCACATCTGGCTTGCAGCGCTGCTGCTGTGGGCGTTGTGGGTGCGCGTTTATCGCCTGGACGCACAAAGCCTGTGGTACGACGAGGCCGTGACCGCCCAGGTGTCAGCGCAGGGCCTCGCTGAGCTGACGCGTTGGACCGCCGACGACATCCAGCCGCCGCTGTACTACTACGCGGTCGCCGGTTGGACGCGGCTGGCGGGGCGGAGCGAGTGGGCGCTGCGGTTCCCATCGGCCTTCTTCGGCGTTCTGACGGTGGCGCTGCTCTGGGCTGCGGCCCGCCGGTTGTTCGGCAGGGGAGACTTTGGGCGCCTGGCTGCCGGCAGCGCGGCTCTGTTGGCCGCGATTTCGCCGCTCTATGTCTACTACGCCCAGGAAACGCGAATGTACACGCTGCTAACGGGCCTCGGCGTGCTGGCCGGATATGCGTTGCTGCGGGCGGCGGGCGGCGAACGATCGCGAAGCATCCCGGTGGGAGGAATGACGGAAGACCGAAGTCAGCTTTCATCTTCGGCCTTTCGTCTTTCGGCGCCAGGGTGGTGGGCTGTGTTTGTGCTTGCCGCCGTTGCAATGCTCTATACGCACTATTTCGGCATCTTCTTGCTCCTGTCGTACGGCATTTGCTGGCTGGCCGGCTGGCTCATCGCACTGCGCCGTAGCCGTGGGGCGAATGAGCGTCGCTCCGTGCCATCCCCTAATCCCCCAATCCCGGCGATTTTCAGAGCAGCTCGGACTGGCCCACTGCCCGCTTTGGCGGCCTTCCTGGCCTCCATCCTCGCGGTCGTTGTGCTGTATCTCCCGTGGCTGCCTGCTCTGCTCAACCGGTATCAGGTGGACCGCTCTTATTGGCAGGGCGCGCTCAAGCTGAACGAGGCGCTGCGCCACGTGGCGATCAGTTTCACCGTCGCCGCGCCGGAGACGATGCTGGAAGGCGACGCCGTCCGGCTGCTCCCCTGGTTCGGCCTGGCGCTGATCGCAGCCGCGCTGGCGTTGGTGCTGCTGAACAAACAGCGGAACTCCGGTAGGTTCCCCTATACCCTTGTTTACTTGTCTACTTGTCTCCTCGTCCCCGTTTTCTCCGTCCTCCTCCTCGCCTCGCGCACGCCGAAGTTCAACCCGCGCTACTTGATGCTGGCTTCCCCGGCGTATCTGCTGATCCTGGCGGGCGGGGTGGGCGCGTTGCTTGCGGGGACGCGGGGACGCGGACAGCGCGCGGCACTCCTGAGGGATGCCTCACCTATCGTGCCTCGCGCATTCCGTATCACATTAGCCATCGTTCTAATGTCTTTCCTGATCGCGACTTCCACGGTCGCCCTCCGCAACTGGTTCACCGATTCGGCCTTCACCAAAGCGCAGTGGCGCGAGCTGGCCGCGACCGTGCGGCAGGCGCGCGCGGCCGACGAGGCGGTGCTGCTCGTCTCGGGACACGCCTATCCGGCCTGGGATTTCTACGCAGCCGACATCCCGCGGGTCCGCCTGCCGGAGATAGACATCCTGGACGTGAACGCGCGGCTCGGCTTCGACGTGGGCGGCGATCTGGCGGCGGCGCTGGCTGGCAAATCGGGCGCCTGGCTGGTCACCTGGCAGGACGAGGTGGTGGATCCGGTCGGGTTTGTGCCCTTTCTGCTGGACCGTGCTGGGAGCGAAGTGCCTGTGGCCCGACAGTTTTGGCACCTGGGCCTGCGGCATTGGCGGGTGCCGCCCGACGCGGTCTACCCGGGTGAGCCGCAGCCGCAACACGTCCAAACCGTCAACTTCGATCACAAGCTGGCGCTGCTCGGCTGGGACGACCCGCAGGACGGGCAGATCACGGTGTATTGGCGTACGCTCAACACGCTGCCGGCCGATTACAAGGTATCGTTGATCCTGGAGGATGCCACGGGCCGCGAGATCGGGCGGTGGGACGGCCGGCCGGCCGGCTACGGCTACCCGACGACCCGTTGGCGGCCGGGCGAAGCGCTCTTTGGCCGCTATCCCTTGCCGCTCCCGGTTGGCGCCGCGGCCGGCGATTATTTCCTGACGCTGGCGGTGTACGATGACACCGATCCGGCGGGTCTCGACATCCGCGACGCCGCCGACAACCCGGCCGGCAAGCGGGTGCGGCTGGGGCCGGTCAAATTTGGGTTTTAGTTGACTGGACCGGTGTTTGGCTTTATAGTGGGTTCAAGGGAGAGCGTGAGAATGACGCGAGACTCTTTCGCTGACTACAAATCGGACGGGGCAAACTGGATCACCCTGGCGACGGGTGAATACTATCCGGACATTCTGAAAGACGCCTGCGCCTTGTATGAACCGGTCCAGGTGATGTTCGGGCAGTTGTTGGCACGGTCAGAGTCTTCGGTCCGCTTATTTCTGCAAATTGCGGGAGTTCAGAACGCGTGGATGCGCGTGCAACTCGCCAGGATTTTTCGCAAGTATGCTAGTCCAGAGACCCCCGTTGAAATGCTGAAAAAGAAGACGAAAGCCCAACAGATTTGTGACCAGTTTGGGGCGGGATTCCGACCGATCCACCAGGTTCAGCGGGCGTACAACAGCCGTCCTGTGCCTGATGAAGCGTTATGCGCGATTCTATGGGAATACAAGGATCGCGGCAAGAAAGGTTATGACCTGACTGAGCGCTTTTTTGCGCTGTTTCGCTCCCGTTTTCCCGATCTCCAGATTCGAGGGCCGGAACGCTCGGGGAAGGATATTCTGTTGGGCTTGGTTTTCAAGGACTATCCCAACCCGGGTCGGCCTGTGGATTTCATGATTTATGATGCGGGTGGCGAGAAGCCGCTTGCTGTTGGGCTGGCCCGTTATGATTCTGACCGCGGGGGTGCGCAAGAGGACGATCGCACCGGTGGCTATCACAACTGCGCTGATGAAATCCTGGGATACGCGCGCAGCCACGGGTTGGATATCAAAGCGATTTTTCTGAATGATGGGCCGGGGCTTCTGCTCGGCTCGATGTGGGATGATTACGCCAGGCTTGAACGAAGCTGGGCCGATAAGATTCTGGTTGTGACGCTGAGGATGGTTTCGGAACGTCTGACGCGTGAATGGCTTGGAGGCTAAGGTTTCAGATGGCCACGGGTATTCCAAAGACGCGCTGGGGCAGCGAAGAGTCTGAGTTTGCTACGAAGAGCGCTTCCGGGAACGCACCGGAAGTGTCTCTTTCGTATGCGGGAAAACGCCCAGAAAACGACATTCTAGCCTCCGATCGGGCGAAATTGATCGAACTCTGGCGCCACCTATCAACGCCGCTTGGCGGCGGAAGTCAACTTTACTTCGGTGATAATTTGCCTGTTTTAGGGCGGCTGCTTCAGGATCCGTCGGTGCGTGGGCAGGTGCGGTTGATCTATATTGATCCGCCCTACGCGACCCAAAGCGTGTTTCAATCTCGATCCCAGGCCGACGCCTATCGTGACTTGCTCAGTGGTGCCCACTACATTGAGTTTATGCGCGAAAGGCTCGTGTTGCTCCGCGAGTTGCTGGCTGATGATGGCTCGATCTACGTCCATTTGGACGAGAACATGGCTTTTTACATCAAGGCTATCATGGATGAGGTCTTCGGACGAGCGAACTATCGCAACTGGATCACTCGCAAAAAGTGCAACCCCAAAAATTACACCCGAAAAACCTACGGCAACGTCGCAGATTTTATCCTGTTTTATACAAAGTCTGATCGATATACCTGGAATCGCCCTTATGATGATTGGACGTCGGAACGGGCTGAGAAGGAATATCAATACACCGAAGAACGCACAGGGCGGCGATATAAGAAAGTGCCTTTGCACGCGCCGGGTGTCCGTAATGGGGAAACGGGCAAACCTTGGCGCGGCGTGAATCCACCTCCCGGCAAGCACTGGCAGTTTACGCCCAAGACGCTGGATGAAATGGATGTGCGCGGGGAGATCTATTGGTCATCCAACGATAATCCGCGACGCAAGATCTATCTTGATGAGAGCCAGGGTGTCCCGGTACAAGACATCTGGTTGGAATTTCGTGACGCCCACAACCAGAATATCGAGATCACCGGTTATCCAACAGAAAAAAACCCCGACCTATTGGCTCGGATCATTGGCGCATCTTCGAACCCCGGCGATCTGGTTTTGGATTGCTTCTCAGGGTCCGGCACTACCCTGGCCGTAGCCGCACAACTGAACCGCCGATGGCTGGGCATTGACAATAGTCCGGAGGCCATTTCGGCCACGCTCCGGCGTTTCGCCAAAGGGCTGGAGCGCATGGGCGATTTTGTCAGCCTGAGAAAGCCGCCGAGCAACGGGGATCCCGGAGAAACGTTGCCCTTATTCAGTGATAATCAGATAGCAGACACGGGCGCACAGTGTTCCTCTGAACGCAACCCGGTTATTGACTTTGCTCTTTTCGCAACTCAGCCATACGCGGGAGAACTGGACGCTGTCTTGACGCAATGGCTGTCATGGATTTAGACAACTCCTTGTATCGGAGGTTCCTCATGCGGGTACCTGCCCGTTTGCTCCTGCCCATCTTGATTCTTGCAGCGTTGTCGGTCGGCGGCTGTTCGTTACGCCCGCTGCTGTCAAACGTCTCCGTCGCACCCGATGCGATCTCGCCGAATGCCGACGGGGCGGACGACGTGACGTTGATCACCTATCGCATCAACCGCCAGGCTACGGTTTCGATCTACTTTGTGGACGCGGGCGGTGCGCGCCACTATTTCCGGGATGCGGAGCGTCGCTCGCCGGGCAAGTACACCGTCTACTGGGGCGGCGTGATCAACGATCCACAGGTGCGCAAGGTTGAAGGGGGCAAGATGCTGGTGGAGAGCCAGGTGCTGCCCGATGGCGTCTACACCTGGGTGGTGGAAGCGGTCGACGAGAGCGGGCGAAGCCAGCAGGCGCAGGGCCAGATCGTGTTGAGCGGCGCGGATACGGCCTTGCCCGAGCTCCACAATTTCACCGTGATGCCCCAGATTTTTCGCCCCAACCAGGATGGCCTGAGCGATGACCGCGTGGCGATTTCATACTATCTGATGAAGCAGGCCGAACGGACGCAGGTCTACCTGGTCTCAGCCGCGACGAAGCCCGGCGAGCCCCAGGTGAAATACCCCGTCGCGGAAAAATCGTCGGTCTCCACCGCTCTGCCGAACGATGTGGGTTACCACGGCTATGACTACGACGGCGGGGTGGACAACAACGCTGAGCCGCCGCCCGACGGTGATTACGTCATCTACGGCCAGGCCGAAGACAAGGTCGGCAACCGGGTAGTTGTCTCCTCCACACTAACAATCGAGGAAGGCGGCAAGCCGCGTGCTGAGGTCTCCGGCGGGGAAATCGATTGGCAGGGTGAGATGGGGCGGAACATCGGGGTGCCGTTAAATGAGACGGTGTGCTTCACCGCGACCGTGGAGAACATCGGCCCGGTGCCCATCCGCACCATCGGCCCCTGGCCGGGGCAGACCTACAAGTTTACCGAGAATTACAACGCGTTGGCCGCGCAGTACAACGAGAAGTCGTGGTATCAACAGGCCGGCGTCTGGCGTTTCGGTATCAACTTTGACACCACGGGTGTTGACTTCCCCTTCCGCTGGGCGATCGGACGCCAGGAAGACCTGGAAGCACGCACCATCAACGGCCAGACGCAGTACTATCTGCTGCCGGGCAAGCGCGGGCTGGTGTCCGGTTGCATCCAGTTCGACCAGAAGCCGCCGGTCGGGACGAATTACTGGTGGGGCGGTCTGATCCATGAGTTTGTGGGCGTGGTGAATACGGACATCGACCGGGTCAGCATCGTCGTCGGCGCGCCGTGATGCGGGGACGCGGAGACGGGAGCTCCTGGTTGACAAGACCCTTCTACATGCCATGCGAGCCATGCGAGTCCCCATGCCGCGCTTGGCGTCCTGCCTTGGCCAAGAACTCACTCGGTCATCCTGAGGCCGAGTCCCTGACCGTAGCGAGCGGCGCAAGGGTGTCAGGCCGAAGGATCCCCCTTGTCAGTCTGCGCCCCTGCGTCTCTGCGTTATCGAGTATTTGAGGTTTGAAGTGACGGATCCGGCCGGGCGGACGACGCTGGCGATCATCGTGGTCAGCTACAAGGTGCGCGAGCTCTTGCGTGCATGCCTGGCCGCGACCTACGCCAGCCTGGCGCTGAGCCCGGAGTTGGATGCGGCTGTTTGGGTGATTGACAACGCCTCGGCCGATGGCAGCGCCGAAATGGTGGCGGCGGAGTTCCCGCAGGCGCATCTGATTGCCAGCCCTGACAACCTCGGCTTCGCCGGCGGCAACAACGCGGTGCTGCGCGCCTTGGGGTTTTCCGGCGCGGAGGCGCAGAGGGGCGGAGGAGCGGAGGAGAGCGGCGAGGCGGAGCAACCATTCGTAATTCGCAATTCGCAATTCGCAATTCCCAATTCCCAATTCGTCCTGCTCCTGAACCCCGATGCCGAGCCGATCGGCGACGCCATCGGGCAGATGGCGGGGTTTCTGGCCGCGCACCCGGAGGTTGGCGGTGTGGGGGCGCAGCTTCAATATCCCGATGGCAGCTTTCAGCACGGCGCATTCCGGTTTCCCGGCCTGCTGCAGCTCTGGTTCGACCTCTTCCCGCCGCGGCCGCGTCGCCTGCTCGATTCCCGGTTCAACGGCCGCTATCCGCGCTCGCTGTACGCGGTGGGCCGGCCCTTCCCCATTGACTTCGCCCTGGGCGCCAGCCTGATGGTGCGCCGCGAGGCCATTGAGGCCGCGGGGCTGCTGGACAAAGGGTATTTCATGTACGCCGAAGAGGTGGATTGGTGTTGGCGCATCCAACGCGCGGGCTGGCCCTTCTTCTGCGTGCCCGCGGCGCGGGTGATCCACCACGGCGGGGCCAGCACGCGACAGTTCCGGTCGCAGTCGTTCCTGAACCTCTGGCGCAGCCGGCAGCGGCTCTATGGCCGGTTCTACGGCCCGGCCCGGCGCGGCTTGGCCGCGTGGATCGTGCGGCTTGGGATGCGCGCCGAGCTCGCGCGTACGCAGGCCGCGGCCCGACGGGGCGAAATCACCGCCGCAGAGTCGGACGCGCGGGCGGCGGCCGCACAAGCGGTCGTGCAGTTGTTTGCGGCGCACTGACTCGCGGTCGCGTCGGCCCCGAAGGGCGAATCATCCAAACAGGCTTGAAACTGATGGCAGATACATCCCACTCCGCTCAAATGGTAGCGATCATCCTCACCAAGAATGAGGCCAAGCACATCGGCGACTGCATCGCGACGCTGGGCTTTGCCGACCGGGTCGTCGTCTCTGATTCCTACAGCACCGACGGCACGGACGATCTGGCGCGCGCGGCCGGGGCGGAGGTGATCCAACGCCCCTTCGATAATTTCGCGGGGCAGCGCAACGCGGCGATGGATGCGGTGGACGCCGAGTGGATCTTCTTTGTGGATGCCGATGAGCGCATCCCGCCTGAGCTGGCGGCCGAAGTGCGCGGGGTGATCTCGGCGCGGGAGGAGTCCGGCTGGTGGGTCCCGCGGCATAACTTCATCGCAGGGCAACGGGTAGATCACGGCGGCTTCTACCCGGACTATCAGCTGCGCGTGATGCGCCGGGACCGGGCGCGCTACGATCCCGACCGGCCCGTACACGAGGTCGTGCAGTTGGCTGGGGCCTCAGGCTACCTGCAAAACGTGATGATCCACTATAATTACGATACTTGGGCACAGTTTCACGCCAAGCAGCGGCGCTACGCACGCCTGGAGAGCAAAATTCTGCATGAGCGGGGGGTTAAGCCTTGGCCGCACAAGTTCATCCGGCAGCCGTTGCGTGAGTTCTGGCGGCGTTACGTGACGCTGCAAGGATACCGGGATGGTTGGCTGGGGTTCAAGCTGGCTGTCTTGCTGGGGTTCTATTACGGCTTCATGCCGCACTGGTATTTGCTGCGAGCGGGGGGTGAGGGTTAGGGACTGAAAAACCAGGGACTCAGGACCCGGGGATCTCGTCTCCTAATCCCGAGTCCCGAGTCCGGAGTCTCGGAGCCCTAGCCGGTTCAAGATTTTCGGCAGCCCGGCCTCGATGAGCGCTGCAAGCTGCTGGGCTGTCCGCGCATAGTCATCCAGCGATCGGCCGTACGGATCGGCGATATCATCGTGCTGCCCCGACATCTCGGTCAACAGAAACACCTTGCCCAGGTGCTGGGGGGCCAGGTAGAAGATCGAGCGCCGGTGCGCTTCCTCCATCACCAGCACGATATCAGCCTGGGCCAGCAACCGCATGGTCACAGCCTGTGACTGGTGGCCGCGTAGATCGACGCCACGCTCGGCCAGAACGGTCACCGCGTGGGTGCTGGCGCCGAAGCCTTCCTCAGCCCATACCCCCGCCGACTCGACTTGCACCCGGTCGGCCAGCCCCAACTCAGCGATCCGCTCGCGCATCAGCGCTGCGGCCATGGGTGATCGGCAGATGTTGCCGGTGCAGATGAACAGGATGGTTTTCATCATATAGCAATAGCGGGAGGTATTGAGGGCCATGAAGCCGCCCGCACTACCTCCCGCAACCTGACAGTTACGCCAGCTCAGGCTGGATCAGGCCGTATTCGCCCTTGCGGCGGCGGTACAGCACGTTAATCTGGTTCTCGTTGACGTTGAAGAAGACGTAGAAATCGTGGCCCAACAGTTCCATCTGCTCGATGGCTTCCTCCTCGTCCATCGGCGCCATGCGGAACCGCTTGACGCGGGCAACCGAGGGGCGTTCCTCGGCTAGCTCTTCTTCCGTGATCTCCAGTGGCAGATCCTCGATAACCTCGGCGCCTTCGGCGCGTTTGGACCACCGCTTGCCCTTGTAGCGATCGGCCTGGCGCTGCATCTTTTCAAAAACGGCATCGATCGATGCGAAGATGTCAGCAGACACCTCTTCAGCGCGCAGGATGACTTTCTTGGTCCGTAATGTCACCTGTGCAATCTGCCGGTCTTCGGCTGCGCGGGCGCCTTCGTCCACAGTCAGCTCGACGCGGCCATCGATGATGGTCGGCAGGTAACGATCCAACCGGCCGATCTTTTTTTCGACGTAATTGCGGAGGGTGTCGTTGATCTCGAGGTTCTTTCCTGTGATGGTGAGTTCCATGAGGTCGTCTCCTTTATCCGACGTAATAGGACTCCGGCAGCTTTACACCTTGGGGACAGTCAGGTCAAGCCAACCAGGATCCGTGTGAGTGATCGCATTGTAGCCCCAGTCCCGCGAAAAGTCAACAGCGATTTTTACGGGGTCAGGGCGTCAGGTGCGGTCGTCTGGCCCGGCGCCCAGCGCGCCCGCGCCAGCGTGAAGGCCCAGACCGAGCTCGCCCCGGCCGTGCGCAACGCTTCAGCGCACGCCTCTAGCGTGCTTCCGGTCGTGCAGACATCGTCGAGCACGGCTACGCGCTGTCCGCTCAGGTCGCGCCGGCAGGCAAATGCCCCAGCGACATTCACCTGCCGCTCGGACCGGCCCAGGCCCACCTGGTGCGCCGTCGCACGCTCGCGCACCAGGATGCGCTCGTCAACCGGCACACCGACGCTTCGGCTGAGCACGCGCGCCAGCAGCGCCGATTGGTTGTACCCGCGTTCGGCCAGGCGCGCGCGGTGCAGCGGCACCGGTACAATGAGATCGGCCGAGAGCCGGGCGGCGCGCCAGGTATCGGCCATGCGGGCGCCCAGCGGGCCGGCCAGCGAGGCGGCGTTGTCGTATTTCAGGGCGTGGATGGCATCGCGCAAGGGATGCGCAAAGATGGCAGTGGCCGTGATGGCATCCAGATGCGAAGGGATGCCGCGGCACGTGGGGCACAGCTCGGCGATGAGGGCGGGATGGCCGCAGCGCGGGCAAGCGGGCGCCGGCAACGGTTCGATTTGGGCCTGGCACGCGGCACAAAATAAAGCCCCCACACGGCCGCAACCGGCACAGCGTGGGGGATAGAGCAGATCAAGCAGACCCTGGCCCGCTGCGCTCAGCCAGCCGACCAGGCGCGGCCAAGTCCCAAGCTCAGGGGTGGGTGCGTGAGCCATGCTTGCCCTCCTGGCGCGCCGACTTCTCGCTTTCGGCGCAGATAAGGGTCACGCGGGACAGAAACCCCGCCCGGCTCAAGCCAGGAAGCCGCGGAACCCCCATGCCGTGCTAAAGTGAGCCCAAGATGGCGGCAAACTGCGCCGGCGATCCTGGATCGTCTGCGCGTGCCAAGCTCATCGTGAACTCCGTTTAGAACAACCCCTGGATGGTGCTAACGATCCATAGCCGCAAGTCATCGCCTACAATCAGCAGAATCGCCATCACGATGATCGCAATCAGCACGATGATCAGGGCTAATTCAATAAGGCTGGCGCTCGATCCTTGGTTACGCATGTGCGCTGCCTGGCCTCCTGGGAAACTTTTGAGTCCGGTACAACCGTTGTACCGTTTATTATTCTATCACACGTGTAAGCCGACAGACAAACCATGTGTGCGGCGCGTTTCCCTTCGCGCTGTGAACGGGGTATAATGCGCTATCCGAGTTTGATCCCGATGCGCCATTCACCCTGGCCGCCGCCTTCTCCTGACTGCGGCCGGAACTGGGAGACTGTCCATGCGCCCCGTTATGCTACTTGCCCGTTTGAACGAAATCGACCTGGTGGTCGATGCCCACAAGGCCCGTCTGCTCGAAATCGCCGATGCGCTGCGCGAGCCAGCCGCGTTGGTGGCCGCACGTCGCGCGGTGGCCGAGGCGGAGGCCGAATCAGCTCGCTGCCGGGCTGCGCAGGAGCAGCTCGAGGCGGTGCAGCGCGACGCGGCCGATAAGCTCAGCCGCGCCGAAAAACGCCTGTACGGCGGGCTGGTCAAGAATCCGCGAGAGCTTGAAGATGCCCAGCGCGATGTGCAGCAACTGCGGCATCAGAACACCGCAGTGGACGACAAGCTCCTGGAGGCCTTGGTGGCCGTGGAGGCCGCCCATCAGGCCTTGGCCCAGCGTCAGGCCAGGCTCGCTCAAATAGTGGCGGAATGGGGCGCCAAACAGGGCGCCTTGCGCGGCGAGCAAGCCCGGCTCACTGCGCTGCTCCCGGGGGAATTGTCTCAGCAGGCGGCAAGGCGCGCGGCCGTGCCCGCGTCCTTCTTGGCGCTCTATGACAACCTGCGGCCGCGGCGCGGCGGACGGGCCGTGGCCGAGCTGGATGGCGATGATTGCAGCGCGTGTCGCGTCGCTGTGCCGCCGACCAGGCTCGAAGAGGCGCTCTATGGGGAAGATTTGGTGTATTGCGGCAATTGCGGCCGGCTGTTGTGGGGTGAATAGGTTTTGCAGACTGTAATCTTTAACGATTGACACCCCCGTCTGTTCAGACTATAATCGGCCCAAGTCCCAGATACCAATCCCAAAGTTAGAAAGGAGGTGGACTACAGATCGATCCAGGGCAGTTCCTTAGCGTTTTTGGCTCGAGTCTCAGCTAAACCCACAGAATTGAAAGGAAGGAACCCGTCAATGAGTCGTAAGCTCTCTCTACTTATGATCGTGGCCCTGCTTGCCGGCATGCTGGTCGCACCGGCCTCAGTAGGCGCGCAGGTGGTCGTGACCGATGGGCCTAGTGCCCCAACGGCGCGCTACTCGCATCGTTTGATCGTTGAACTTGCTTCGCCCCCGTTGTCGCAGTCGAGCGTCGCGGCCCAAGTGGCTGCGGGTGGCGGCAAGCTGGATGTAGCCTCGCCCGAGGCGCAGCAATACATTCAGAAGCTGCAAGCAGAACAACAGGCCTTTGTGACGGCCATGACCCAGGTGGTCCCGACTGCTCGTGTGGCCACCTACCTGAACGAGTTGGGCCAGTCTATGCCTGCTACGTATCAGGTTCTGCTGAACGGTGTCGCGGTGGACGCGGGCCGGAACGCCGATGTGACCGCCCTGGAACGCAAGCTGGCCCGTCTGCCGGGCGTGCTGCGCGTCTCCAAGGACTGGGCGCACGATCCCGACCTGTACGCCAGCCTGCCGCTGATCAACGCCCCGGCCGCCTGGAACAATGTCGCGATTGGCGGCAAGAGCAATGCCGGCGCGGGCATCAAGTTCGCCACGATGGATGGCGGCGCCCATAAGGATGCGGCGATGTTCGACGGCACGGGCTACACCTACCCGGCCGGCTTCCCCAAGGGCGACACCCGCGGCACCAACGGCAAGATCATCGTCGCCCGCACCTATTTCCGCACCTGGGATCCGCCCTCGGCCGGCGATGAGAACCCGTGGCCCGGCACGCAAGGCACCCCCCACGGCACGCACACCAGCTCCACCGTGGCCGGTAACGAAGTCACCATCAGCTACCTGGGCTCCGACCCGGTCACCATCAGCGGTGTCGCGCCCAAGGCCTACGTGATGTCTTATCGGGTGTTCTACAACAGCATCACCAACAACGGCTCGTTTTACAACACCGAAGGCATCAAGGCGCTGGAAGACATCGTGATGGACGGCGCCGATGTGCTGAACAACTCCTGGGGCGGCGGCCCCAGCAGCGTCGGCGGCGAGTTCGACGCGCTGGACCAGGCGCTGATCAACGC
>JAPKMS010000363.1 GCA_026645775.1 Anaerolineae bacterium | reverse complement strand
GAAGTAGGTGAAGCGCATGCCGATGTCCATCGACATCTGGTAGGCGCCGGCCTTGTGCATGTTGTTGCGCTCGGACGACTGGTAGGGCTTGACCGAAACCTTGATGCCGAACTTTGCGAGCTGCTGCGCCACGTTCTCCGAGGACGCCAGGTACTCGGTGAAGTCCGCGGGCACGCTGAGCTCGAACTCCATCTTCTTGCCCTTGTCATCCACCCAGATGCCATCGCTGCCCTTCTGGAAGCCCAGGCCGGTCAACAGCGCCTCGGCCTTCTTCAGGTCATAGCCGTAGGTGTTCAGCTTGGCGACCTGGTCGGCCGAGAGCCAGGTGGGCACGGCGGCATCGGTGAAGCCGGCCATGTATTTGATCGGGCGGCAGCTTTCGCCGAACGCGACCGTGCAGTTCTCGACGCGGTCGATCGCATACGCGATGGCCTGGCGCACTTCCTTCAGGCCCAGCGGATAGACGTCATGGTTGAAGTAGATGCCGGGGCCGTTGGTGGCCGGGCCGCCCAGCACCACCATTTGGGGACCCATGGCGCGGATGGCGTCCAGGTTAGCCGGGCTGTAGGCATTCGACGAGTAGTCCATGTCACCGGAGAGGTAGAGCGGCATGTCCTGTGCGGTGTCGCCCCAGTAGACGATGACCTTGTCGAAGTCGATCTTGTCGGCGTTGAAGCCGGTGGGCACCTTCGCCATGGTGAGCTCAGCTTCGGTGACGCTCGCGGGGTCGATGTTGTAGGGGCCGTAGACGACGCCCAGGTCGGGCTTGAAGGCGTTGAGCTCGTCGTTGACCTTCTTGACCTCGTCGCCGTCGCGATCAGCGGCCTTGGCGCGGAAGGCCGCCGCAGCGTCCATCCATTTGCCGTACTGCGAGTAGGGCCGCGTGACGGTGGAGCGGACGATGGTATCCAGGATGGCCGGGCCGGGTTTGGTGATCTGGAATTCGACGGTCTGATCGTCCACAGCAACGACGTCAGCCAACGAGTTCCAACTGCTGCTCTTGCGCATCCACAGAATGTCCCATGTGCCGACAACTTCCTTGGCCAGCACGGGCGTGCCGTCACTCCACTTGGCATCCTTGCGCAAGGTGATCGTGATGACGGCCTTGACGTCCGGCGAGAGCGTGGGCGCCACAGTGGGCGGTACAGCGGTTGGCTCCGGCGCCTTCGTGGGCTCGGGGGCTTTCGTCGGTTCCGGCGCCGCGGTCGGTTCGGCCACCTTGGCCGGCTCGGTAGGCTGCGGCGCAGCGGTCGGCTGGGCGCAGGCGCCCAGAACCATGCTCAGCAAGAGAACAAGACTGACCATCGTGAGAACATGTTTACGCATTGGGGCATTCCTCCTGGTGTGGTGTGTGATACGCGATCCGTGATGCGTGAAGAGTCGTGTCTTGAATGACATCACCCCCTTTCATTTTCCAAACTGCTCCACCGTCTTTCAGGAATCAACGACTGCCGCGCCGCACGAGCACGGCAATCACGCCAATGAACAGCAGGCCGATGACCAACGTGGTCACCGTGACGACAAACTCGGCGGTGCCCGGCTGGACGAGAAACAGCAGCGCCGCCGACAGGAGCGTGATCAACATGGCGATGCGAAACCAGGCTTGACCGGCTTCGGGATTCATGCTATTTCACCAGATGACACGCCACATCGCTCCCCCACCCGGCCTTCTTGAGCGGCGGGACGACCTTCTCGCAGATCTCCCCGGCGAAGGCGGGGCACCGCGGATGGAACGCGCAGCCGGACGGCAGGCGCAGGAGGCTGGGCACGTCCATGCTGCGCAGCTCGATGCGCTGTTTCGACCGCGTCCGATCCGGGTCGGCCTCAGGGATCGCGGACAGCAGCACCTGGGTGTAGGGGTGCTGCGGGTGGGCCACCACCTGTTGCGCCGGGCCGATTTCGGCCAGCCGGCCTAGGTACATGACGCCGATGCGCCCTTCCCAGGCGAAATACTTGGCCAGCGCCAGGTCGTGGGTGATGAACAGGACGCCGACCCCCATCTCATCCTTCAGCCGGCCGAACATCTTCAGAAGGCTGATCCGAATGGAGACATCCACCATCGAGACCGCTTCATCGGCGATGATGAACGACGGCCGGACCGTGAGCGCACGGGCGACCGACACGCGCTGCCGCTGCCCGCCGCTGAGCTGGTGGGGGTACTTCTCCAGGTAGTCATCGGGCGGGGTCAGGTCTACGGTGGTCAACAGCTCGCGCACGCGCTCGCGGGTGGCGGCCTCGCCGCGGGTGAAGCCGTGATGCTGCAAAGGGGCGGCGATGATGTTGTAGATCATTTGCACCGGGTTCAGGGAGGCGTACGGGTCCTGGTGCACCATCTGCACGCCGAGCCGATACCGGCGGCGATCGGCGCGGTTCATCGTGGCGATGTCCTGGCCGCGATACAGGATGCGCCCGGCCGAAGTTGCCAGCAGCCCGGCGATCATCTTGCCTGTGGTCGTCTTGCCGCAGCCCGACTCACCCACCAGGCACAACACCTCGCCTTCGGGGATTGTCAAGCTGATATCATCCACGGCCTTGATGGTCTGGCGCTTGACATCGAACGTGCGAGTCACATGCTCCAGGGTGATGAGGGGTTCGCCCATGACCGTCTCCTCGTGATGCGTGATACGTGAGATCGTCAACCGGGGTTCCGGCGCCACGCAGCACGTTTTAGACTTGATACGCCTTCAATACCGCGCGCGCGTCCTGCCAGCGCCAGCATGCCACCCGGTGGCCGGACTCGACATCGATCAGCTCCGGCTCCTCGCGGCGGCAGTGATCATCGGCCAAGGGGCAGCGCGGATGAAACTTGCAGCCCGACGGCAGCTCGATCAGATCGGGCGGCGAGCCGGGGATCGAGGTCAGCTCCGATTTGTCGCTGGTCAGGGTCGGCACCGCCTTGATCAGCCCGATGGTGTACGGGTGATGCGGGTTGCGGAAGATGGTGTACACCTCACCGATCTCGACGATCTTGCCGGCGTAAACGGTCGCGACGCG
This sequence comes from Anaerolineae bacterium, assembly GCA_026645775.1. GTDB lineage: Bacteria > Chloroflexota > Anaerolineae > CG2-30-64-16 > CG2-30-64-16 > MO66. The sequence goes on along the minus strand of JAPKMS010000363.1, from coordinate 6,161 downwards.
GTCGGCCAGTTCAGCGGCCAGCGACAGATCGTGAGAGATAAAAACCAGTGAGAAGTCGAGCTGGGTGCGCAGCTCCTTCAGCACATCCATGATGTTGCGCTGCGTCAGGATGTCCAGCGCGGTGGTCGGCTCATCGAGGATGAGGAGCTGCGGCTCCAGCAGGAGCGACAGGGCGATCAGCACGCGCTGACGCATGCCGCCGGACAGCTCGTGCGGGAACGCGCGCCACACCCGGTCCGGGTCCAGCCGCACCCGCGATAGCAGATGGCGCGAGCGCTCCGTCAACGCGGCGCCCTGGCGCGGGCCGGAGAGATAGCGGTGCGCCTTGGCGGTGTCGGCGAAGTGGTCGGAGATGCGCAGCACCGGGTTGAGTGCGTTGAGCGCGGATTGGAAGACCATCGCACACTCGGCCCAGCGGAAGCGGCGCAGGTCGGCGTCTTTCAGCGTCAGCACCTCGGTCTCGCGCATCGGCTGCCCGGTGTCGCTGTAGCGCCGATAGACGATGCTGCCCCCTGCGATGCGGGCCGTCGAGGGCAATAATTGCACGATCCCCAGGCCCAGGGTGGTTTTTCCCGAGCCGCTTTCCCCGATCAGGGCCAGCGCCTCGCCGCGCCGCACATCGAAGGAGACGCTGCGGATGGCCCGCACCTTGCCGCGCCTGGCGGCATACTCGATGGTCAGATCCCGGACAGATAAGATGGGTTCCATATCACACGCTCGTGCGCAGCCGCGGGTTGAAGACTTCGTCCAGTGACCGGGCAAACGATACCAATGCGAGCTGGAAGAGGACGATGGCGCCCATCGGCCCCAGGATGCTCCAGGCCGCCTGTGGGTTGAAGAGCACGCCGCGGCGTTCGGCCGCGCTGATCATGACGCCCCAATTGGCGCTGGAGTAGGGCACGATGCCCAGGAAGACCAGGCCGGTCTGCTGGTAGATCGCGTGGGTCATCTCGAAGATCGTCGAGATGGCGATGAACGACATCATGTTGGGCAGCAGTTCGCGGAAGATGATCTTCGGCGTGCCCAGGTCGAGCATGGTCGCGGCTTCGATGTAGTCGAGGCGTTTCAGCGACAACACCTGACTGCGCACCTGCCGCGCCAGGCCAGGCCAATCGAGGAGCGCCATCAGCACCGACAGCGTGACGACGTCTTTCAAGGCCAACACTGTGGCCAGCACGGCCAATAAGGGAAACTTGGGAATAGTGAGCCAGATGTCGACAAATTGCATCAACAGGCTATCGACCCAGCCCCCGATGAAGGCACTGAACGATCCAACGATCACGGCGATCAACATCGAGAGGATCCCCGTCACCAGCGCGATGGTCACGATATCTTTGCCGCCGTTGATGATCTTCCGCAGATTGTCCTGCCCCTGAAAGTCGGTGCCCAGCCAGTGTTGGGCCGAGACGCCCTTGTTGATCGCGCTGACGTTGGCCGAGGTCTCGGCGGGCCAGATGACGGGGCCAAGGACCGAGAGCAGGATGATCAGGATCATCATGACGAAGCCGAAAAGCCCCATCTTGTTATGGCTGAGGATCTTCAGCGTCTTGGCGGCCTCACGCCAGAAACCGGACAGGGCCTCGCGCAGTGCGTTCATCTCAGTTCCCCCCTCCCGAGATGCGGACCCGCGGATCGAGCCAGCCGTACAGGTAGTCGGCCAGCAGGTTCGCAAAGACCACCGCGATGGTGATGATCAGGAATACACCCTGCATCACCGGGTAGTCGCGCTCCGAGATGGATCGGGCCAGCAGGAAGCCCACCCCGCGATAGGTGAACAGCGTCTCCAGCAGCACCGAGCCGCCCACGACAAAGCCGATGGAGATGGCCAGGCGGGTGAAGAGCGGCAGCGTCGCGTTACGGCCGACGTACGCGGTCAGGATGCGGCCATCGGTGAGACCGCGCGCCCGCGCCACCGTGACATAATCCTCGCCGAGGGTCGTCACCGTGTTGCTCTTCATCTGCAACATCCACGAGCCGACCGAAGAGAGCACGTAGACCAGGAGCAAGACGCGCACATGCTTGAAAATATCGGCGAAGAACGCCAGCGAGAACCCCGGCTTCATGCCGGGCGACATCGCCCCGCGCATCTCCATGATCGGCACGAGCTTCCAGGTGATGCCGAACAGCAGGATCGCCAGCAGGCCGATGAGGTAGGGCGAGACGGCGTCCAGGGTCGCAGCGACGTTGCTCAGCAGGTGGTCGATCCAGGTGTCGCGCCGATACGCCATGAGCGCGCCCAGCGCGATGCCCAACACGAAGGTGATCATCAGCGCCAGGCCGACGCTGAACAACGTCCACGGCAGCACCTGCGAGATCATCTTGGTCACCGACATGCCGGCCGATTTATACGAGGTGCCGAGACTCCCGCGCGCGACGTTGCCGAGGTAATCCAGGTATTGCCCCATGATCGGCTGATCCAGGTTGATGCCCATCATGGCCGCCGCCTGGGCCTCGGCATCCGCGGGCGACACGCCCTGGATAGTCAAATCCTGAATCAGGATATCCACCGCATTGCCCGGCATGGCGCGGATCACAAAGAAGGTGATCGATGCCACCAGCCAGATGGTAAACAGCGCCTTCAGCAGGCGGCGCAGCAGGTAATTCGACGCGATCTTCCGTGCGGCTCCCAGAAGAATCCGGGGCATAGGTTGAGATGTCGGGATCGTGGTCACAGCTTCACCATCCAGCACCCTCACGCGTAGAGCAGATGGGGGCGCCGCATCTGCTCGAAAGCGGCGGCAAGCGCGGGCCAGCCGGAGACCAGCTCAGCCACCGGGATGCCCGCGGCCAGCCCTGCGCGAAGCATGGCGTCGCCGGTCAACAGGTCGAAGTGCGGCGGCCGGCCTTCCCAACTGGCTGGCAGGAACTCGAAGCGGTCGGGCGCCTGGGCGCGGCAGGCCGCCACGACGTGCAATCCGACCTCCACCGGGCGAAACGCCCGGCGATCGGTCACGTGCACCTGCACGCCCTGGCAAGTCTGCCCGGTGTGCTTGCTGGTCGAGGGTGCGAAGTGCGTGGGCCGGAAGCGCACGCCGGGCAGCGCCAACCGGTTCAACGCCTGGGCCAGCGCGTAACCATCCAGCCACGGCGCGCCGACCACCTCGAATGGGGTTGTGGTTCCCCGTCCCTCGGAAAGATTCGTGCCCTCGATCAAGCACATGCCGGGATAAACCGTGGCCGTGGTCAGGTGCGGCATGCCCGGCGAGGGCGGCGCCCACGGGAGGCCGGTTTCATCGAACCACATAGCTCTTCGCCAGCCCTGCATCGCCACCACCGTCAGGTCCGCGGCCAGGCCATGCTCGGCGTTGAAGGTGCGCGCCAGCTCGCCCACGGTCATGCCGTGCCGGACGGGGATGGGTGCGATGCCGACGAACGATTCGAGGCCGGGCGTAATCGACGGCCCCTCCACGGCGTCTCCGCCGATCGGGTTGGGCCGATCCAGTACGACCACGGGGCGACCATGCCGCCCGGCGGCACGCAGCACATAGTAGAGCGTGCTGATGAACGTGTAGGGACGGGCCCCCACATCCTGCACGTCGTAGACCAGCACGTCCACGTCGGTCAGCATGCCGGCAGTGGGTTCCCGTGTCGTGCCATAGAGGCTGAAGATGGGCAGCCCGGTGCGGCTCCTGGCATCGCCCAACACGGCCCCATCCGCGGCCGAGCCCGTGAAGCCGTGCTCCATCCCGAAAAGCGCCGTCAGCCGAACGCCGGCCGCTGACAACGCCTCGGCCGCAGCCGTCAGATCCGGCAGCACCGCGGCGGGGTGTGAGACCAGCCCGACGCGGCGGCCCGCCAAGAGGTCGAGCCGATCGCTCAGCAGGACAGCGAGTCCGGTGCGCACGGTCATGCCAGCCTCCCCGCCTGCAGTGTGGAGCGGAATTTGTACCGGTCGCCCCGGTAGGTGGAGAGCACCCATTCCACCGGCACGCCGTCGCCGGCGAATGTCAGGCGCCGGAAGCGGAGCACGGCCGCGGGCGCGGCCAGTTCCAGCAAGTCTAATTCGCGCGGCTCAGCCAGGGCCGCTTCGATAGTCTGCTCGGCTCCAACTAACGTCAGGCCATAGTCGTTTTCTAACACGCGATACAACGAGGCCGTGGCAAAGTCGTGCGTCAGGAGGTTCGGGCACAGGGCGAAGGGCAGGTAGGCCGTCTCGACGGCCAACGGCAGGTCGTCGGCCAGGCGTAGGCGGGCCAGCTCGATCACCTCGGCCGCTGGCGTCAGGCGCAGGGCTGCCGCTAACTCGGGCGTGGCCGCGATGACGTGCGCCTCCAGCACGCGACTGGCAGAATGTCCTCCGCGCGCCTCGACATCCTGGGTGAAACCGGTGAGGGCGCGCAACTGCTGGTCAATTTTGGGCTCGGCGACGAAGGTGCCCTTGCCCACCCGGGCGTAGATCACACCGTCGCGGGCTAACCCAAGCAGCGCCTGGCGGACCGTCATCCGGCTGACCTGAAATTGATCGGAGAGCTCTCGTTCAGAGGGCAGGCGGTGATGCGCGTGATAGCGGCCGGAGTTAATGTCGGCCACCAGTGAGTCTTTAAGCTGGACGTAGAGAGGATCCGGAGCTTCGCGGTGCAGTTGCATCTTCGCTCCCGCCGCGCAGATTGGTTATGAATGGTATAGACCAGCATAGCATGACCGGAGAGGCGTGTCAAATCCGGTGGCAGTCAGCCGGCGGCTCCGCAGACCTGGCGCAGCCAACCAGAAACACGGTGACCAGCAGCCACCGCGTGATGCTTGTGATCCTCATTAATGACTCTTTCGATAGTGGACCATCGAGAGCTTGCTGAAGGGCGCAAAGGTGGATATTGCCGCCGACCGCGCAGACGTTCAAGCTGGCGCCGAAAACGGAGCCGGCCGCGGCCGGACAGATGCCGCTGATTGCGGATTGACGAGGTGCATCCTTTGTACACGGCGACTACCCGCGCGCGGAAGTTGGTGGTGTTGGTGGGGGATCCGAAAGCGATCGCGGTGGTGGTCAGGCACGACGAAGTTCAGCGACGGTATGCGGCGCTGGCATGGAGATTGCGGAAATGAGACAGGCGCAGATATCCGCGCTCGACGCCAGCAGCGCGTTCTGCATTGTCAGGATCTTGCTCCGGTCGGTGCGTGTTTCTGGCTGTGCTGAATCTCACCCAAACGGATCACCAAGCGAAGCGCCTCGTTCACTGCCGCTTGGTCTGGGAAGGCTTTAGCTACGTCAGGGTCGAGCAGCACCAGATTGGTGCCGGCGCGATATCGTGCTACATACTTGCCTCGGACACCACCTTTGAGCAGTTCACGCAGATCATATTCTGGCCGCAGTTCGTCTTCCATCTCACCCGGATAGTCCTTGTTCATAAGCTTTACTCTCTGCACGAGTCAGTTCTCGTGCACTGATGATTCTGAATCGATCTTCGCGTTCTGCGAGAGAGACAATCAACAAACGACGCTGATGAGATTGCCCAACGATAATCAGGCGGTCTTCCGCTGTCGAATGGTCAGGATCCGGCACGGTCACACTCAAGGGATCATCAAACACGGTTGCAGCCTCGGTGAATGACACTCCGTGTTTTCGGAGGTTGCTGACTGCCTTTCTGGGGTCCCATTCAAATTCCATACGAATGCCTGTTGTACTGCGTTTCGAGTAATGATCTACTAAGCGTGACGGCCTTTGGCAACGTCCATCCTGATTATGATTGTACCTCAATCCAGGGTCTTAGCGCAACACGCACGTACGCACGGCGGACCGCGGTTCCAAATTGAGGTCCGATGCGCGGTAGGGGCGGGTTTGCCCTCGTTGCGTTACGGGGATTCCACCTGCGATGGCAGAATTGCCGTAACGCCGAACCTTCCTTCGATGCGCATGAAACCCGCCCCTACGCGATGCGAAACTCGCCCCCTACTACTCGTACCGAAGCGCGTCCGCCGGATAGATGCGGGATGCCTGCACCGCAGGCAGGATCGTGGTCAGCAGCGAGAAAAGATACGCGCCCAGGACGATGACGCCGATCTGGCCCCACGGCACGGGCAAGGTGCGGCCGGCCGTGATGACGCTGAACAGTTGGCCGATGATGGCCTGGCCCATCAGGACCCCCGCGCCCACGCCCAGGCCGATGCCCACCAGGGCGATGAAGCTGGCCTCCAGCACGAAGGAGAGCGCGACCATCTCAGGCTGG
>JAPKMS010000362.1 GCA_026645775.1 Anaerolineae bacterium | reverse complement strand
GGGTCGTACCAGGCGTCCGGCGCATAGGGCAGCACCTCGCGGCGCAGGAACGCCTCGATGCCGCCCGGTTCAAGCAGCGGGATCTGCTCGGTGTCGCGCAGGTCAGGGTCCGGCTCATATTCCACAACCTGACGCTGGACTTCGTACCGCCCGCGCTGCGGGTCCGCCTGAACGTTAGCTCCGCTGCCACCCTTGCCGGGCTTGTGGATCTTCTTGACGACCGGCGCGGCAGCCGCGTCGCGTTGGGCCAGACCCGTCTGGAGCAGTTTCAGCCGCCTGGCGGTCAGCTTCACGCCGTGGCGCTCCGCGTCGGCCTCGACCTGGGCCAGAAGTGCGTTATAGTCGTGCTGCGGGCCGGGGCCAAGCCCCACGGCCAGGTGATCGACCAGGTCGGCCAGCGCCTCCTCGCCGGCCTCGACGCAGGCCGCGCGGAAGGCCGCGCGCCGGTTAGCCGCCAGGTCTACGGCGAGCCGCAGCGGCCGCTCCACCGTCACCTTCCAGTAGCCGAACGCCGCGTTGGGGAAGATCTTCGACTGCTCGGTCTCCGCAAACGCCAGGAAGGTCGCGCAGATACGCTCGATGTCCTCCTCGCTCAGCTCGCAGTTCTTCATGCCCAGGTTCTTGCGCAGCGGCTTGTACCAGCCCGTGGCGTCAATCAGCTGCACCTGGCCCCGGCGGTGCGCCGGCTTGCGGTTGGTCAGCACCCAGATGTAAGTAGCGATGCCGGTGTTGTAGAACATGTTCAGCGGCAGCGCGACGATCGCTTCCAGCCAGTCGTTCTCGATGATCCAGCGGCGGATGTTGCTCTCGCCCTGGCCCGCATCGCCGGTGAACAGCGACGAGCCGTTGTGCACCTCGGCGAGCCGGCTGCCCAGCTTCGTGTCCCGCTTCATCTTGCTCAGCATATTGACCAGGAACAACAGCTGGCCATCGGAAGACCGGGTGACGAGCGAGTATTCCGGGTCGCCGGCATGCTCAATCACGAAGCGCGGGTCCTTGAGGCCATCCTTGCCCCCCATGCGCTCCAGGTCGCTCTTCCAGCTCTTGCCGTAGGGCGGGTTAGAAAGCATGAAGTCGAACTCGTGGGCCGGGAACGCATCATTCGCCAGGGTCGAGTGCTCGGGCCCGCCCACCAGGTTGTCAGCGGCCTCGCCCTCGCCCTTCAGCAGCAGATCGGCCTTGGCGATGGCATACGTCTCGGCGTTGATCTCCTGGCCGTACAGGTGGATCGAGACCTGCTTGCCGCGCGCCTGAGCTAACTCCTGCAACGTTTCCTCGCCCACGGTCAACATGCCCAACGTGCCGCAGGCGCCGTCATAGAGCAGATAAGTGCCTGATTCGATCTCGTCGGCGATGGGCAGGAAGACCAGTTTGGCCATCAGCTTGACCGCGTCGCGCGGCGTCCAGTGCTCGCCGGCCTCCTCGTTGTTCTCCTCGTTGAAACGGCGCACCAGCTCCTCGAAGATCGTGCCCATCGCGTGGTTGTCCAGGCCGGGCTGCTTCACTGAGCCATCGCCGTGCAGCACCGGATGGGGGCTCAGGTTGATATCCGGCGAGAGGAGTTTTTCGATCAGCGTACCGAGCGCATCGGCCTTGGAGAGCCGCGGGATCTGGTTACGAAACTCGAAGTTGTCGAGGATTTCCTGGACGTTGGGCGAGAAGCCGTCGAGATACGCCTCGAAGTCGGCCTTGAGCTGCTGCTGGCTGGCGCGCGATTTGAGGTCGCGCAGCGTGAACGGCGAGGCGTTATAGAAGACCTGGCCCGCCGCCTGGCGCAGCGCCCGATCCTGGTTGGTGATCCCGGCGCTGTCCAGCGCGGCCTTCATGGCCAACACCGCCGGCTTGCTCGGCTCCAGCACCGCATCCAGCCGGCGTAACACCGTCATGGGCAGGATGACATCCCGGTACTTGCCGCGCACGTACAGGTCGCGCAGCACGTCATCGGCGATGCCCCAGATGAAGTTGGTGATCCAGTTGAGATGGTTGGCTTCCATAGCGCTCCGGCCGTCTCGCGGTCGCGTATAACAAGAAAGCCGCAGTCCCCGACCTGAGACTGCGGCACAGTGCTTGCTCACCCAAAACAGCAGTGTTACAATTGTGCGGCAACGCCCGCTTCCTGGGAGACACAGGATTCGGGAACGAAGCCGATCAGCAGCACCTGGTCGGCTTTGGATTTTAAGCGGGCCGCCCGCCAACTCTTGACGAACGCATAGATTTTAGCACAACCTATGCGCGCATGGCAACCCCGCCCGCACTCAAAAACCAG
>JAPKMS010000361.1 GCA_026645775.1 Anaerolineae bacterium | reverse complement strand
GGCTTTAGCCGGTCACTTTTGTAAACGCGAGAAACCGGCTAAAGCCTCGAGTCCAGCGCTCTTCAAACAGTTATGGTTCCAATTCGTTGATTCGTTGATTCGCTATTCGCCTATTCGCCATCGCCCGCAGCACCCGTTCCGGCGTGGCTGGGATCTCCCGCAGCCGGACGCCGACCGCGCGGGACATGGCGTTGATGATGGCCGGCGTGGCCGGGAGCATGGCCGCTTCACCCAGGCCCTTGACGCCGTGCGGCCCGTGCAGGCCGGGAACCTCCACCAGGATCACATCGGTCTGCGGCACCGATTTGGCGGTGGGCAGGTAGTAATCGGCGAAGCCGCGCGTGTGGCCGGGCAGCAGCTCCTCCATCAGCGCCGCGCCCACGCCCATGATCATGGCGCCTTCGATCTGGCCCGCCGCGTCCAGCCGGTTGACCACGCGGCCCACGTCGTGCGCGGCGGCCATGCGCAGGACGCGCGTCTGTCCCGTCCGCAGGTCCACCTCCACCTCGGCCACGTGCGCGCCAGTGACGAAGAGCGGCACGTACTCGGGCCTGGTTTCAGCCGGAAAGCGGTCGGTCAGGTCGAAATAGCCGCGCACTCGGCGGGACTTGCCAATGCGGTCGAACTCGGCCGCGACCTCGGCCAGGGCGACCTCCGCACCGGACGGCGCGGCCACCCGATCCTCCCGGAGCGCCAGGGACTCCGGCGCACGGTCGAGCAGTTCGGCGGCCATGCCCAGGAGCTCGCGTCGCAGCGCCAGCGCCGCTGCGGTCACCGCACCGCCGACGAAATAGGTTGCCCGCGACGCGCCCTGGATGGCGCTGTCGGGGACGCGGGCGGTGTCGCCGTTGACGATCTCGATGCGCGCCCGCGGCACGCCCAGCGCGTCGGCGGCCATCTGCGACATCACCGTGCTGATGCCCTGGCCGTAATCGGCCGCGGTGCAGTAGATCACGAAGCGGCCATCCCGCGCCAGCTCAGCGTGCGCCTCGATGCGCAGCGTGCCCGATTTGCCGAAGCGGTACCACATGCCGGCCAGGCCGACGGCGCGACGGGTGGAGGGATTGGTAGATTGGTAGATTGGTAGATTGGTAGACAAGGAAACAGGTAGACAAGGGGGCTGGTAATTTGGTAAGTTGGTAGATGGGTAGATAGGTGATTCAGCAGCGGTGGTCGGAGAATCTTCTGGAATCGAGGCTTCAGCCGGTTGCTCTGGTTGAGCCGAGAGACCGGCTGAAGCCTCGATTCCAGAGTAGGAACTCGTTGCCTTCATCAGGCCCAGTGACCTGTTAAATATCTCCGCATCCGCCAGATACGCTTCGTAGTGCGGGCGGAGGGCTTCGAGCACCTGGGGGAAGCCGATGGTTTCGGCCACGGGGTAGCCGAGGAAGGATGTTTCGCCGGTTTTCAGGCTGTTGCGCAGGCGGAATTCCAGCGGGTCAATGCCCAGCTTCTCGGCCAGCTCGTCCAGCGCACACTCGGTGGCGAAGGCCGCCTGCGCGGTGCCGAAGCCGCGGTATTGGCCGGATTTGGGGCCGTCCGTGTAGACCGTCTGCGCATGGGCGTTCACGGCCTGCCAGTGGTACGGTCCGCCGCTGGCGGTTACGGCGTAGTTGGCGATGTACTGGCCGCCGCCATCATAGCCGCCGGTGTTGGCGTCAATCCGCACCCGGATGCCGGTCAGCCGGCCCTCTGCGGTCGCGCCGATCTTGTTGTGGACGATGTACGGATGGCGCTTGGGCGAGGCGTCGAACGACTCGGCCCGCGTGTAGACCAGCCGCACCGGTCGGCGCGCGGCCCGGGTCATCAGCGCGGCTGCAATGAAGGGCCACGGGTCCTGCTTGCCGCCGAACGAGCCGCCGGTGGGCGGCATGATGACGCGCACCCGGTCCAGCGGCAGCGCCAGCGAGTTAGCGATGTACTTTTGCTGATAGAACGGCTCGTGGCAGCCGCCGGTCACGGTCAGCCGGCCCTCCTCGTCGGTGTAGCCCAGCAGCGTCTCGCGCTCCAGGGCGGAGTGCTCCAGGAAGGCGGTGCGGTACTCTGCTTCAACGACCGCGGCCGAGGCGGCGAACGCGGCGTCCAGGTCGCCGCGCTTGACTTCGTAGGAGGTCAGGATGTTGTTCCGGCCGGCGATATAGGGCGCGCCGGGCCGCAGCGCCTCCTCGGCTTCGAAGACGTGCGGCAGCACCTCGTACTCGGCACGGATCGCGGCCAGCCCGGCCTTGGCCGCGGCCGGCGTCTCGGCCACCGCCAGGGCCACCGGCGCCCCGACCATGCGCACCGTCGCGCCGACGGGACACAACACCGGCTCGTCCTGGCTGTAGTCGCCCAGGCCGTTCTCGCCGGGGATGTCGGCCGCGGTCAGCACGGCGATGACGCCGGGCAGGCGGATGGCGGCCGTGGTGTCCAGCGCGATCAACCGTGCATGGGGATGCGGCGAGCGCAGCACCGCGCCATGCGCCATGCCGGGCATGACGATGTCCTCGACGTAACGGGCCGCACCGGTCACCTTGGGGACCGAGTCGGTGCGCAGCATGTGGCCGCCGAGGATGTGGCGGCTTGTAGGGGCGGGGTCTCCCCGCCCGGCGTCTGCGCGCCAAGGGGCAGGGCGGGGAAACCCCGCCCCTACATGCAATCGCGCGGCCGCCAGCCGCACCGCCTCGATGATCTTGACGTACCCCGTGCAGCGGCACAGGTTGCCATCCAGCGCGTCCATGATCTGGGCATCGGTGGGGTCGGGCTCGCGATCCAGCAGCGCCTTGGCGGTCATCAACATACCGGGCGTGCAGAAGCCGCACTGCACCGCGCCGCACTCGATGAACGCAGATTGGAGGGGGTGGAGGCCGGCCATCAGACCGGCTGCTCCCCCCTCTCCTGACGTGCCGCTTTCTGCCGTCAGGAGAGGGGGCACGGGGGTGAGGCCCTCCACCGTCTCCACCCGTCGTCCGGCGACCTTGCCGACCGGCGTCAGGCACGAGCGGACGGGGCGGCCGTCGAGCAGCACGGTGCATGCGCCGCACTCGCCTTCCAGGTCGCAGCCCTGCTTCGTGCCGGTCAGGCCCAGGTCCTCGCGCAGCACTTCGAGCAGGGTCCGCACCGGGTCGGTGGCGATGGTGACGGGGGTGGTGTTGACGGTGAATGAGAGGGTGGTCATGACTTTCCCATCACGATACACAAGCGGAGCACCCTGAGTGGAGG
>JAPKMS010000360.1 GCA_026645775.1 Anaerolineae bacterium | reverse complement strand
TCCCGACATCGGCGACAGCGCGATCACCGAGACAGGCGGGATCGGCGGGTTTGCGTTGGCGGGTGCGCCGGCCATCGTGAAGTTTGTGGGCGGCACACCCGAGGATGCGCGCAATGCGACGCTGGACATGTATGAGATCTGCACCGGCGAGCATACCGCGTTCACCATCCCCCCGCTGAACTTCCGCGGGACGCCCGTGGGGGTCGACGTGCGCAAGGTGATGCGGACCGGTATCACGCCGTGGCTCAACACTGGGATCGCACACCGGGAGCCCGGCCTGGGCATGGTGGGCGCCGGGCTGGTGCAGGCGCCGAAGGGTTGTTTTGAGGCGGCGTTCGAGGCGCTCAAGGCGTTGGCGTAACAAATAGCCATTTTCCCGATCTCAGAATCCGGCAAAAAACGCCCCCCAAGCGCGAAAAATCTTGAAATGCCCCCCCGGCTCACTTGCGCGAGAAGGCAAAGCTGTGTATAGTGTCGGCATGTACACGAAAAACAACCGGTTTCCTGGGCTGTTAGTCGTGCTCGTTCTCACCCTCATGTCGATTCCGGCCCCGGCCGCCCTCGCGGCCGGCGCGCTCGCGGCGCCTCCCGGTGGAACCTACACCGTGCGGGCGAACGATACCCTGTGGGCTATCGCCGCCAGGTACGACATGACGGTCGCACAACTGACAGCCGCCAACCCAAACATCAACCCGGACACCCTACGTCCCGGTCAGACGCTGACCATCCCCGGCGCGACGCCCAGCACCACCGCCGGCGTCACCTATACCATAAAAGTCAATGACACGTTGTGGGACATCGCAACGCGTTACGGCTTGTTCGTCAATGACCTGCTCGCGGCCAATCCGAGCGTAGATCCGCAACGGCTGAGGATCGGGCAAACCCTCCGCATTCCAACCTCAGGGAACGCCAGCCTAGCGGCCGCACCGGCCAGCGCACTCTACACCGTGCGCACCGATGACACCTTGTGGGATATCGCCGCCAACTACGGTCTCTCAGTCGACGATCTGCTCGCCGCCAATTCCGGGGTGGATCCCCGACGTCTTATGGTGGGCCAACAACTGACCGTCCCCGGCATTGCGCCGGATATGCTCGCGGCCGCACAGGCGGCTGCCCCAGTGCAACAGCCGGCGGCGCCCGAAGCGCTCGAAGCGCCGGCCGCGCAAGCGCAAGCGCCAACGCAAGCGACGGGGATCAGCCCCGAAGCACAAGACATGCTGAACCGCATCAACGAGAAACGCGTAGCCAGCGGCCGGGCGCCCTACACCTGGAACGGTGAGTTAGCCGCCGCGGCCCAGGCACACGCGGACGACTGTGCGCAGCGCAACCGCGGCAGTCACGTCGGCTCCGACGGTGCGCGGCTGGCGACCCGGCTGGGACGCGTGGGCTATGCCGCAAGCTGGTCCAGTGAAAACTGGGCCAATGCGCGCAGCGTCGCCCATGCGATGGCGCTGTGGCTGAATGAACCGCCCGGCGCCGATCCGCATGTCCAAAACATCCTGAGCACCCGCGCGACGGAAATCGGCATCGGCGTGGCGAAGGGCGCTTGGGGTTACTACTTC
>JAPKMS010000359.1 GCA_026645775.1 Anaerolineae bacterium | reverse complement strand
GGGTTGCTTGGTCACGATTGACGCCATCGGCTGCCAAACGGCCATTGCGCAACTCATTGTCGATCAAGGCGCCGACTATTTGCTGGCGCTCAAGGCCAATCAAGGCCAACTCTACGACGATGTGGCGCTGCTCTTTACCGATCTGGCTGCCAGCCAGTACCGGGCCTATGCGTACGCAAGGATCACGGCGCACAGAACTTGGCGATCCTGCGCCACATCGCCCTGAATCTACTCAAACAGGAAACGACCTGCAAGGTGGGCGTCTTCAATAAACGGCTCAAAGCCGCCTGGGACCTCGACTACATGCGTACTGTGCTGGCAACGCTGTTCAAATAAGACGCGATTGCCCTACCCCAGCCCTCATCTCTCTGTCCGTCCCGTTGCATGTCCTGTTATGACAACTGGCGTTCCAATCCTCTTTGCACCACCCCCCAACCGCTGTACCCTCTTTGTGCGCAGGATTGCTCACTTGGTTGTGCTGTGGTATAAAGTAGTCGTTGTTCTGCTGGTTCTCCTCTATCAGCGTGAAACAGCCGTCTCGGAAATCGTGACCGTGCCCGAACGGAGTCGTATGTGCCAGGACCCACCGAAGCCAAGACCCGCAAAGAGCTCATAGACCCCGCGCTCAAACGCTCCGGCTGGGATGTGGCCGATCCGAACCGGGTTGGGATAGAAATCCCGGTGGATGGGTTCGATCCGGCTGCCTGGCAAACCCTCCAGAAGAAGCTGCAACAGATTCGCGCCGCCGGTGAGACATACGATCTGGAAACCCCCAAAGGGGTCAGCGACTACGCCCTCTATCGGCCCAACGGCGAGATTGTAGCTGTGGTCGAGGCCAAACGCACCAGCACCGATCCCCGCCTGGCCCAGGCGCAGGCGGAGTTCTACGTTTCCGAGATCGCCAGGCGGCAGAGCTTTGCACCGTTCGCGTTCATGTCAAACGGGGAGCGCACCTATTTCCTCGAAGACCTGACAGGTTTCGGAAACCTGTCAGGTCTGGCGAAGCGCGAGGTGCACGGCGTCCATCGGGACCTGACCAGTCTGCCCAATTGAAGGACACTATTATGCCTCCCGTAATGATCTTCGGCACCATCTTCATCACCCTGGCCCTCGTCTTCTACACCATCGGCGTGTGGAGCGAACGGGTCACGGGGCGGCTTAAGGGCCGGCATTTGATCTTTTTCTGGCTCGGGTTGGCCTGCGATACCATCGGCACGGCGATCATGATGGACTACGCCGGCCGCTTGACGGCCGACGTGCATGGTGTGACCGGTGTCGCAGCCATCCTGCTGATGATCATCCATGCGATCTGGGCGACCGTCGTGCTGGCGCGCAAGGATGAGCGGGCGATCGTCAACTTCCACAGGTTCAGCATCGTGGTCTGGGCCATCTGGCTGATCCCATACTTCTCCGGCGTCATCATGGGGATGAGGGGGTGAGATCAGCATCCTGCTGACGCCCGCGCAGGCCGGGTCTGACGAGACCTGACAGGTTTCGAAACCTGTCAGGTCTGGGCATGGCGAATTGTAGATCTGTCACCGAGAAACGAGGAGAACATGACTACCAAAACCATCCCAGATGAGATCAAGCAGCAGGCCGACGCCATCGTCGCTCACTTCAACAAGACGGTGATCCAAGACCCGGAAAACTTCTGCGTGACCCGTTACCGCGGGCAGCACCTGTACCTGGATCGGAATGACTACGGCCAACTCAGCCATGTCTGCCGATTGAAGTTCAGCACGGGTTTGACCGACTGGGATTTCGCCATCTACAAATACAGCGACGAACGTTATGATGTGGAGGATTGGTTCTTCCCTGGCGCCGAGTATCTCGACGGCACCATCGAAGGAGCGCTGCGCGCGGGGTTGGAGGCCTATGCGTGAAAATCCGCAGACCTGTCAGGCCTGCGGGGGAGAACTTGCGGCATTTCTGTTTTTGGCCGAAGAGGTAAACCCAGTCCTCCGCTATTTACGTACATGTGAATAGCGACAGGAATACCCACAAGGAGATAACCATGCCTGGGCCAAAATACCAGTGGGTTTACGCCCCCAAGAAGCCGGCGCCGCCCAAGATGCCGGAGTCACTCAAGCGTGAGGTCGAGACGAAGGCCAACGCGCTGATCGAATCGGTGCTCAAGCCGGTACACGTCCAGCCACCGCCGGAAGACCCGGAGCTCAACTACATCGAGGGCCTTTACACCAAGTGGTACCGCAGCTACTTCTACTTCTGCGCGCACTACATCGTCGCCGGCCCCCATGCGATGATGCCGTCCTTCGAGCACAAGTTCGCCCGCCTGACCTACCTCGGCGGTGCACGCTTCAGCCTGGCCGCCGCGCGCTACACCGGCGAATGGATCGAAATCTTCCCCGATCTGGCGCTGGATGAGTGCCTGGCGGCGGTGCGTGACGATCCGTGGTTTTATCCGTGAGGTATAGGAACCGCGAAGCTGGCGGTGTTGTGGGTGGTGGAGCACCTTGGGAAATGGGAGGCCTGAAAGCCATCAGCCCGGAATCCATACAAAAGATCATGGAGGAGAACTATGAGCTACGGCAAGCATCTTGAGCAGCTTATTGACAAAACACCGGTCGTGCAGGAGGCCCTTGGGAAAGGACTGCCCGTGGTGGCCCTCGAGTCCACCATCATCTCCCACGGCATGCCCTATCCGCAGAATGTGGAGACGGCGCTCCTGGTGGAGGAGATCGTCAGGCAGAATGGGGCGGTCCCGGCCACGATCGCCATCATCGGAGGCAGGCTGAAGGTAGGCTTGACCCCGGAAGAGCTCCAACATCTTGGCAGCGCCGCCGGCATCATCAAGACATCCAGGAGGGACCTGCCCTTCGTCGTGGCAGGCAGGAAGGATGGCGGCACAACAGTTGCGGCGACCATGATCCTGGCAGACCTGGCCGGAATCAGGGTTTTCGCGACCGGCGGCGTCGGCGGGGTGCACCGGGGCGCGACGACCTCCATGGACATCTCTGCTGATCTCGATGAACTCGCCGCGACAGATGTTGCGGTAGTCTGCGCCGGCGTGAAGTCGATCCTGGACATCGGCCTCACCCTGGAGTACCTGGAGACCAAGGGCGTTCCCGTCATCGGCTACGGCGCCTCTGAGTTCCCCGCGTTCTACACCCGGGAAAGCGGCTTCGTGGTTGATTACAGGCTGGACAGCCCGGAAGAGATCGCAGATGTCCTCAAGGCGAAGTGGGATCTGGGTCTGAAAGGCGGCGTGCTCATCGCCAACCCCATACCCGCCGAGTTCGCCATGGACAAGGCAATCATCGACGCCGCCATCGAGCAGGCCGTTCGGGAAGCCGGAGAGCTCGGCATCAAAGGCAAGGAAGTGTCACCTTTTCTCTTGGGTAGGGTGAAGGAGCTTACCGGCGGGGACTCACTCGCGTCGAACATCCAACTCGTCCTCAATAACGCGGCCCTTGCCGCCAGAATCGCAGTGAGTTTTGCGGGCCAGCGCGCCGCCTGACGCCTTTGACGAGGCTGGAACGTAGGCGCCGTGGCAGGACCGTGCGTCACTCTGGGCCGCCCTGGTGTGCATCGCGGGCGGCCTTTTTTATGCGAGGCTGAGATCAACCGGCCCTCGCTGTCCCAGGAACATGTGCAACTGGGCGGCGTGCTCCTGGACATGACGCAGGACGTACAGCAGTAGCTCCCCGAAAGGCGCCTCTCCCCAGGGGAACCGGCAGGGCTGGTAGGCCCGCTCGGTTGATAGGGCCTCGATCGTCTCCCGGCATCTCCCGCGGCAGATTTCCAGGTAGCCGAGCAGTTCCTCGCGGGCATAAACGCGCGGGAGGAGCTCGCCCGCACGCATCTCCACCAGGTCAAAGGGCCGCGGCGGAGCGAAGCCCTCTTCCGCTCCGGTCAGGTAGAGGTCCAGCCAGAAGAGCGTGTGATAGCCCAGGTACCAGAATCGCGAGAAACCGGCTGCCACCCACTGGTCCGGCTCGTCCGGCCAGAGGGGTTTTTCCCAGAGGTCATCCGGGCAGCCGCGCAAGGCGTCGCCCAGTGCGTCAATCGCCACAGCAAACTGGCGCCACAGCATCCCGTTGTCAATGATGGCCATTGCCCTGCGCTCCTGCATCTGTTGCTCTCCTGTCCGTGAAGGCGTATCCTGGCGGCCCGGTTCATGATCACTGAGTATAGCAGAAACCAGCTCCGCGGCGCGAATGCCCAGGGGCACGCCACGCCGGACTTCACCGCTTGACCGACGCCGCGTCGGAGTGGACCGTGTGAGGCGCGGGCGCGCGACCTTTGTCAAAGGCCTGCGGATCGGCTATCATGCGCCCACAAACTGAAGGAATGAGGCCCTATGACGCCATCCGCCGTTGAACGCAGAATCCGGGCCGGGCTGCCCATCATCCGTTTCCTGCAAGCACGCCTGCCGCTGCGCTGGACCAGGCAACCGCTCAGACTGGCCACGGCCCGCGTGCGACTGCCTGCCGATGTCACGCGCGCAGCCGTGTCTGCGGACGGCGTGCCGTGCGAATGGCTCATCCCGCAGGGCAGCCCGCCGGATCAGGCGCTGCTCTATCTGCACGGCGGCGGCTTCGTCTACGGCGTGACCCCCCAGCATATCGAAATGGTGGCATACCTGGCGCGCACGATGGGCATCCGCGCGCTGATCGTGGACTATCGCCTGGCGCCGGAGCATCCGTTTCCCGCGGCGTTGGACGATTGTGCGGCCGCCTATCGCTGGCTGCTGCGCCAGGGCATTGCCCCGCACAACACGGTAGTGGCGGGCGACTCGGCGGGCGGCAACCTGGCGCTCACAACCCTGATGAAGCTGCGCGCCGGCGGCGAGCCGCTGCCGGCGGCGGCCGCCTGTCTCTCACCCGTGGCGGACCTGACCGAGCGCCGCAGCCCTGCCCGCCTCCGGGACCCACTGCTGCCTCTCAGGGCGCTGCGGTTCTACAATACGTCTTACGTCGCACGCGGCGATGCGCGCACGCCCCTGATATCGCCCGTGTATGGCGACTGGCACGGTCTGCCGCCGCTGCTGATTCATGCCGGAGAGGAGGAGCTGCTGCTCGACGACGCGGCGCGCATCGCAGAAGTTGCGCGCGCGGCCGGCGTTGACGTGCGTTTGGAGACGTATCCGCGCATGTGGCACGTGTGGCAGATCTTCCTGGCGCTCCCGCAGGCGGTCGAATCGCTGGACGATATTGCCCGGTTCCTTAAATCGCATCTGAACCCTGGGATGCCCATGCCCGGCATGCCGCCTGCGCCTTCTCTATCCTACACCCGGCCGTGATCCCGGCCGGGCCCACTTCGGCGTGCGGTGGGTGGGGTCATGGCCTGGTGCCCGTTCACCGGCCTGGACATGGCCGATGCGGCCACGAAGATCTTCCCATGCACAACATCCTTTTCCGGCGCGACCAGGGGCAGCGGTATCCGGAGACCATTCCGGACCTCGATAAGGCCTGGTCCGGCCATCACGGAGACACGAGGAGCGGCCAAATTGAATAACCCCTATCCTGTCCCAAGAAGTAATCGCAACCTGACCATTGTGGCTTGGGTGGCAACGATCCTGGTCAGCACCCTGCCCGACATTGGCTTCGATCAACTGGCGGGCGCCATCCCGGCCTGGCTGGTCTACGCAAAAATGGGTTTATTGCTGATCTTGTGTCTGACAGCGCTTTTCTGGAGACCGGTCAAGCCACTCCGCAATTTCTTCATCGTGATGTTTGTCTTCTTTGGCCTGGCGGAGCTGCGCCCGCACATTAACTTCACCTGGCCTGCCTTGCAAGCTTTATTTGGCGGCAGCGTTTTCGATCACCGCATGCAGGCCGAGCAGACCGGCAAGCTGGCAGTCTCACTGGCAATGATCCTTACGCTGCTTGTGCTGGGCTACCGGCGCCGTGATTTCTTCCTGACACGCGGCGACCTGGCTGCGCCAATCGAACCGGCGCCTCTGCTCGGCTTCCCAAAGCCTGTCCCCTGGCATCGCTTCGGTTTGCAGTGGGCCCTCTATATCGCGGCAGCCCTGGCCGCTATACAGTATTTCGGCTTGCGCCCAAGCGGCGCTGTCTGGCTCAGGGTTGCGCCCAGTCTGCCGGCGATCCTGTTCTATGCCGCGCTGAATGCTTTCAACGAAGAGATCACGTACCGGTCGCCGCTTTTGGCGACGCTCGAACCGGTCGGGGGCAGCAAGCAAGCGCTTTGGATGGCCGCCTATTTCTTCGGTATCGCACATTACTTCGGTACACCTGGTGGCCTTCTGGGGGGAATCCTGTCGATCTTCATGGGGTGGATTCTGGGCAAAGGCATGGTCGAAACCCGCGGTATCTTTTGGACGTGGTGGATTCATTTCCTGAGCGACGTCGCCATTTTCATATTCCTGGCTGCCGCCCTGGTGAAGTAGGAGGGAGCCAACGGATCACTTGAGAGCCTACCTCGAAGTCGGCAAGGCCCAGACAACCGTCTTTCACCACCGCAATTATCGGCTGTGGTTTGCCGGCCAGCTCATCTCTCTGGTCGGCACCTGGATGCAGAACATCGCCCAGGGCTACCTGATCTACACCCTGACCGGTTCTGCGGCCACCCTGGGCTATGTCGGTTTCCTGGCGGGACTGCCTTCCTGGCTGCTCATCGTCTACGGTGGACTGATC
>JAPKMS010000358.1 GCA_026645775.1 Anaerolineae bacterium | reverse complement strand
GTCGGGGATTGGTGGACGTTCGGCAGCATCCCCATCCTGCCCGGCGAGGAGCCGACGTCCACCCCGACAGCCACGCGCACCCCGACCGCAACGCCATCGCGCACGCCGACGGCGACCGGCACGGTGGAGGTGTGCAACCAGACGATCACGGCGTCGTATGGTCCGCCTTCGGCTGCCAACACCTGGCAGCGGTTCACGATCCCCTTGACCGCGGGGACCTTCGGCGTGGACAGCGCCACGTTCCAGAATGTGATGTCACAGGTGACGCAATTCCGCATCCGCACCGAGATGCACGACGGAGCGGATGTCGGCGGGGTGGATAACGCGGCCGTTGGCTCCCGATTCAGCACCGGATTCGCTGCCGGGCCGGAAGGATGGACGGCGGCCGGCGACGGCACGATGGAGTGGAAGGAGGCGGGCGGGAACCCGGGCGGATACCTGCAAGTCAGCGATTGGGCGACCGGCGATT
Source organism: Anaerolineae bacterium (assembly GCA_026645775.1). GTDB lineage: Bacteria > Chloroflexota > Anaerolineae > CG2-30-64-16 > CG2-30-64-16 > MO66. Next base: position 1,272 of record JAPKMS010000358.1, on the reverse strand, counting down.
GGCATTGGGCCGTGGCGCCGGTAAGCTGGGCGGGCAACTGGAGCGACCTGATCGGGGCCAGCCTCGGCTTTGACGTCAAGACCAATTACCCGGACTATGCCTCGATCATCGAGATCAGTTGTGCGCAGACCAAGCGCCTGACCCTGACCGCGAACCCGTTCGTCCTCCCGCCGGGGGGCAGCTCGAACATGACCGTGGGCCTGAGCGAGAGCGCGGGCGAGGCCGTCGTGGTTTCGCTGGCATCCAGCGCGACCGGCTGCATCACCGTGCCTGCTTCCGTGACCGTGCCGCAGGGCCAGACCAGCGCGAATTTCCTGGCGCAAGTCGCCGCCGGCGCGACCCTGGGGTGCGAGGCCGTGATCACCGCCTCGCACGCAGCCTACGGCGCCTCGCGGCTGACGCTGCGCGTGGCGAGCGTCACGGCCACGCCGACCCCCACGGCCACGCCGACGTCCACCGCCACCCCTGGCGGCTGCGGCGGGCCGACCGAGGCGGGAACCGTTGTCCGCACGCTGGCCTATCACCAAGTTACATCCTTCATCAGCGCCAGCCAGCCGGCTGCGGAAAGCGGCAGGCGAGCCTCGATCCTTTCGGCAGATGGCAGCCGCGCCGCCTTTGCTGTGAGTGGGGGTGGCGTTCCTTGCCACATCTATGTCATCGATGCGGATGGCACGGGACAGCGCGATGTGGGCACTCTTCCCGTAGACTCGGGAGGCCAGGTGGACATCAGCGCCGACGGATCGAAGGTGCTCTACTGGAACTGGACCGTGGCGTACATGGTCAACGCGGATGGCACCAACCGGCATCAGGTGATCGAGCTCGGCGCCTATCCGTACTTCCGTCTTTCTGCCGACGGTACACGGGTCTACTTCGCCATTGATAGGGACGTGCGGCCGAACGTGGAGTACAAAGCCGGGCTGTACGTGGTAAACGCCGATGGTAGCGGCGTCCGCCGGATCGTGACTCCCGAGCAGGTGCATGCGCTCTTCGGCAAGCCGATCCCGGGGCTGCCGTTCTCCTGGTCGGGTGCGGCGTTTGACATCTCCAGTGACGGGAATCGCATCATTTTCAATGTGGTCGATTACGACGGGTATGACCGGATCCTTCGCGTGAACGCTGATGGCAGCGGACTTGCGGAATACCCGCTCCCTGCCAACTACTTCTGGTCGGTGGCGAACCTTGGCATCAGCGGTGATGGCACTAAAGTCTTCTACCAGGGCGTTCTGAACCCGTGCTGTTCGTCGCCCAATGAGTTGGGGGTGTTTGATTGGG
>JAPKMS010000357.1 GCA_026645775.1 Anaerolineae bacterium | reverse complement strand
GCCCAGGCGGTTGACGGTCTCTTCCACGCGCCAGGTTTCCGCGCCATTCTCCAGCAGCAGTTGCCCCGCGCGCAGTGCCAGCTCAAGGATCTCGCGCAGGTCGGCCATGCGGGAAAGGGATACGGCTTCGGGGCTGGCCGCTTCGACCAGCTCCGGTGTCACAGGTTCAACGCCCATCCTGCCAGTGCTCCAATCAGCCCGCCGACTACAACTTGCAGCGGCGTGTGGCCCAACAGCTCGCGCAATTGCTCTTCGTTCAAGGGGTGGCCTGAGAAGAGTTCCTCTACGATTTGGTTGATCTTCTCCGCCTGCTTACCGGCCGCTCGGCGGATACCGGCCGCGTCGTACATGACGACTATGGCCAGCACCACGCTCACGGCAAACAGCGCCGATCCGAACCCCATATTCATGCCCACGCTCGCCGCCAGGCTGGTCACCAACGCGCTGTGCGAGCTCGGCATCCCCCCTGTGGCCCAGATTTTGCTCAGATCGAACCGGCGCTCGAAGATCAACGGCTCCAGCAGCTTCCATGACTGCACCGCGGTCCACACCGCCAACGGCACCCACAGCGTGCGGTTGCCCAGTAGTTCGTGAAGCGCCTGCGCCAGCGTGCGCATCACCCGTTTTGCCAGCCCTCAAAAGTGCTGGCCTCCTGGCTGCTGTCGGGCCGCACCAGCAACTGGCGCACATGTAACTCTGCACCATCCAACAGTGCGTTACACTGCTCGGCGAGCCGGGTGCTGCGCTCGAACAGCGCCAGCGAATCCGCCAGCGGCAGATCGCCCGTTTCTAGTTTGCGAACGGTTTCTTCCAGTTCGCGATAGAGGTCTTCGAAGGATTTCTCGGTGGACATGGGGGCCTCATGCTGTCAAAAATAGTGCGGGTTGACGGTGGCGCCAAATTCGCCATCGGCCACACGAACCCGGAGCGGATCGCCCGGAGCAACTTGGGCGGTCGAGCTGACCACGGCGCCATCCGGCTGGCTGACGATGGCGTAGCCGCGGGAGAGAACGGCAGTCGGGTCGAGCGCGGCCAGGCGCAGGCGTGTGCCGGTCAGCCGCTGGCGCGCGTTGCGCAGGTGATGGGATATCGCCAGGGAGGCGCGGCGGTTCAGGTCATCGATGCGCTGGCGGTGGTGGGCCAGCCGGCGGTCGGGTGAGACGCGGCCGGCGCGCTGGGCCAATCCATCGACGGCCGTGCGGTGGGCGGCCAACCGGGCGGCGATCTGGGCCTGGGCGGCCTGCCGCAGCACGTTCACGCCGCCGCCCAGCTCGCGTACATCGGGCGTGGCCAGGGTCGCCGCGCCGGTGGGGGTGGGCGCGCGCAGATCGGCGGCGAAGTCGGCGATGGTGAAGTCGGTCTCGTGCCCCACGCCGGTGATTACGGGCACGGCGGACGCGACGATGGCCCGTGCCACCCGCTCGTCGTTGAACGCCCAGAGATCCTCGATGGAGCCGCCCCCGCGCGCCAGGATGATGGCGTCCAGCGGTTCCCGCTTGGCCGACCAGCAATTCAGGCTGGTCAGGGCGGCGACGATGGTCGGCGGCGCCTGGTCCCCCTGCACGGTTGCTGGGGCCAGGATCACGTCGACCAGGGGATAGCGAGCCGAGAGCGTGCGCAGGATGTCGCGCAGCGCGGCCGCGGTCGCCGACGTGACGATGCCGAGCCGGCGCGGCCGCGCCGGGATCGGCCGCTTGCGCGCCGCGTCGAACAGCCCTTCGGCCGCCAGTTGCGTGCGCAGCCGCTCGAACTCGATCCACAGCCGGCCCGCGCCCGCGGCTTCCAGGCGATCCACATAGAGTTGATACTGCCCGCCGACCTCGTAGACCGAGATTGAGCCGTGGACGGTTACCTGGTCGCCGTTGCGCGGCAAAGCCATGCGGCTGGCCTGGGTTCGCCAGATCACGGCCTTCAATACCGCGCCGGCGTCTTTCAGCGTGAAATAGCAGTGACCGGAGTTGGCCTGGATGAACCCGGAGATTTCACCGGACAGCCAGATATCGCCCAGTAGTTCATCTTGAGTGAACACTGACTTGATATAGGCGGTCACCTGGGAGACGGTTAAAACAGTGCTGGGTGGCATGAAATACATCCTGGCGTCAAGAAACCAGGTTTCTCGCAGAAACCTGGTTTCTCTGCGCCTCTGTTACACCGGCACGAAGAAAAACGCCAACGCCAGGATCACGTACACGGCCAGCAGTTGTGCGCCCTCCAGCCAGTTCGATTCGCCGTCCTGCGCCACCATCGCCGCGATCAGGATGCCGCCGAACAGGGCGATGAGCTCAAACTGGTTGAACACCAGGGTCAACGGGTGCCCCATCAGCAGGCTGACGAAGATGAGCACCGGCGCCACGAAAAGCGCGATCTGCAAACTGGAGCCGAGCGAGACTTCCAGGCTGAGTTCCATGTTGTTTTTCCACGCCGTCTGGACCGCGACGGCGTGCTCGGCCACGTTGCCCACCAGCGGCACCACGATGATGCCGATGAAGAACTCCGATAGACCAAGTGTTGCGGTGGTGTGCTCGACGGCGCCGACCAGAATTTCGCTCAGCCAGGCAATGAGGCCGGTTGCCAGCAGCAGCGTGACAATGGAGCGCCGCAGCGGCCAGCCGCCGTGATGTGCGGCCTGGGTTGCTTTGGCCAGCGCCGGCTCAGGCGTGGACAGCAGATCGTGATCTTTGGGTCGGCGGAAGGTGAACAGCAACCCCAACGCATAGATCGCCAACATCGCGATGGCGGTGCCCAGGCTGAGCGATTCGACGGGGCCCACGGTTTCGGTGTGGGCGAAGAAGAAGAGCGACGGGATGATCAGGGCTAGGACGGCCATGATCAGTTGGGTGGCGTTGACGCTGGCATGCCGGCGGTCAAAGCGCTGCACACCGTTCTTGATGCCGCCAAACAGAATCGCGAACCCCAAGACCAGCAGGACGTTGCCCAAGATCGAGCCGGTGATGGATGCCTTCACCAGGTCTAGCAGGCCGGCGCGGATCGCGAACAGCGTGATGATCAGTTCGGCCGCGTTGCCCAGCGTGGCGTTCAGCAGGCCACCGACGCGCGGGCCCGTGTGCGCGGCCAACTCCTCTGTGGCTTGGCCCAGGATGCCGGCCGCCGGGATCACGGCCAGCGCGGACGCGATGAACAGCCAGGTCGGCGAAAAGCCAGCGATGAAACTGCCGATAATGGCGACGGGGGCGAAAACTAACAGGATATTGAGATATTTCACGACATACCACTCCTATCTTTGATAGCGGCCTGGATATCGCGTGCCGTGCGTTGCACCCATTCCCACGGGGTCTCCGGTTGCGACATGCCGGTGCCATCCACAAACAGGCTGGCCGGCGCACACGCAGGCACCAACAGGTTCAGTGATCTCGGCACGATCTGGATGGTAATGGGCGTATTGCCGATGTAATCGCCGTCGACGTGCACGGCCAGCGGTCGCGCGGTGACGATCTCCACGCGGCGCGCGCGGTAAAATTCCACTCTTGGGTCGGCGATATGTCGATTGAACAGTACTTTCATCGCATGCAGAAAAGTGCGGCCCGGGCTTGTGCCTTGAAAGCAAAAAATATCCAGCAACCCGTCATCGATGACCGCGTGATGCGCCATGCGCATGATGATGCCGTAGAGCTGGATATTGTTGGCGACCAACAGCACCGTGCGGCGGCTGACGCGATGGCCGTCAATGCGCACGCTGGCCGAAGTGCCCGCAAATTCGCGCAGGGTCAGGAACGAGGTGATGAACGTCGCCAACGGACCCAGCCGGCGTTTGCGCTCGGGATCGGCGGCCACGTTGCGGTTCACCTGCGCATCAAAGCCGGCGCCGCCCCAGCATAGAAAGTGCCGCGCCGGCTCGTCGCTCCCGCGCGGGGTGATGCGGCCAACGTCCACCCGGCGGGTCTGGCCAGCTAACAGGAGCCGGGCCGCCTCAACGAACGGCCGCGGATGGATGCTGCCGGGCACCGGGAGGTTCAGTTGGCGGGCAAAGACGTTGCCGCTGCCGCCCGGGAGGACGGCCAGGGCCGTGTCGGTGCCCACCAAACCGTCGACGGCCTGCGCGATAGTGCCATCGCCGCCGGCGAGGAAGACGACATCGCACCCATTCCGTGCGGCCTTGCGCGCGAAGGTTGTCGCATCGGTAGGCCCATGTGTCTGTTCGACAGCAAGCACCTGGACCCCCTGGCTCTCCAGAAAACTGACGACTTGGGCCATCTCGTCAAAGCAGGAATGGGATCCTGCAGCGGGATTACAGATCAGAGTTGCTTTCATGGTCGCCTAACAATACCAGGGAAACCAGGTTTCTCTGCCTGGAGAAGATGGTCGGCTGCCGTGTACGGGTCGAGCTCCCGGCGGGCGATGGCGCTGATTGCACGGTCTAATTCTCCGTTGGTCAGGCCCGCGAACAGCGCAGCAATCAGGCGTTCCCGCAGGATGTGGTTGAGCGCGGTTGCGGCGCGCGTGGCTTCCCGCCGGGCGAGCTGTCCCGTCTCCCGCAAATACGCGGCGTGCTGCTCCACCCAATCGTGCAAGGCCGCGACCCCCTCGCCACGCACGGCGATCGTCTTGGTGATGGGCGGGAGCCAGGCCCCGTCGGCCTGTGCGCCCGGCGCCGCGTGGCCGGCCTGGCGTCCTGTGCCGTGATGACCGGCCGGTGCAGGCGCCAGCCCTTGCATCATCTGGAGGGCCAGCACGGCGCGGTCGGCGCCTTCGCGGTCGGCTTTGTTGACGGCGAACAGATCGGCGATCTCGAGCACGCCGGCCTTGATCGCCTGCACCTCGTCGCCCAGGCCGGGCGCCTCCACGACGATCGTCGTGTGCGCGGCGCTGGCGATTTCCACCTCCGCCTGGCCCACGCCGACCGTTTCCACCAGGATGCGGTCGAAGCCGGCCGCGTCCAGCACCAGGATCACGTCCGCGGTGGCGCGGGCCAGCCCGCCCAGGCTGCCGCGCGTCGCCATGCTGCGGATGAAGACGCCGGGGTCGCCCGCCAGATCGCGCATCCGCACCCGGTCGCCCAGCAGCGCACCGCCGGAGAACGGGCTGGTTGGATCGACGGCGATAATGCCGACCGTCTGACCCTGGCTGCGATACGTCTTCGCCAACGCGTTGACCAACGTTGATTTGCCCGTACCCGGCGCGCCGGTAACGCCGATCACGTGGCTGCGGCCGGTGTGCGGATGCAACTCGGCCAACAGCGCGTGCGCCTCCGGCCCGTCGTCCTCCACCTGGGAGATGATACGGGCCAGCGCGCGACGGTTGCCGGCGAGTAACTCAGTCACAAGTGACATGGAAAGGTTGTTCCTATTGGGGAGAACCAGGGACGAGGTGCCAGGTGCCAGGGACTAGTGACTAGGTGCTAGTTCCTAGTTCCTAGTCCCTCTCACCCCCATCCTCACCCCACCGATTGCCGAATAAACTCCACAATATCTCTCGTGCTCGTTCCCGGCCCAAAGACGCCCTTGACGCCGAGGTTCTTCAGCGGCGCCACATCATCATCCGGGATGATGCCGCCCACCAGCACCACGACGTCGTCCATGCCCTGGCTGCGCAACAGCTCGACGATGCGCGGGCACAAGGCCATGTGCGCGCCGGAGAGGATGGACAGGCCCACCACGTCCACGTCCTCTTGCAGCGCGGCCTCAGCGATCATTTCCGGCGTCTGGCGGATGCCGGTGTAGATGACTTCCATGCCGGCATCGCGCAGCGCACGGGCAACGACTTTGGCGCCCCGGTCGTGGCCATCCAGGCCGGGCTTGGCGACGAGCACACGAATCTTCCGGTCGGTCATGTAGATCTGCTCCTCAATACGTTGGCGGCAACACCTGAAAGCCTGCCTGTCGAAAGTGCTCATCAAAGGTGAAGGCGTTCTTTAACGCCTGATCTTTCATCGTTGCGAAGCTCGTACAGTCAATGAATCCGAAATCTTTGTCTTGATAGCGTTGAAATAACGCCCAGGCGTCCATCTCCAGCCGTGGCGTCACTGTGATGATCTCGATCTTTGCTGAAGTCAGCAGGCGCTGGCCGAAACGCACAGCAGGGATATGCCCAGCGCGACGGCGAAGCCAGGTAACTGTCTCCCAAATGATCCAATTGGTAGTCACCCACTGGTACCCCCGGCCCGATACCTGGCGAAAGGCCACGGCAGCAGAATGATGCTCATCATTAGTAACTTCCAGCCCGATCCAAGCGGCCGTATCTACGAATAGCTTCTGCATCGCTCAATCCTTGAGCTCGGCGCGCGCTGTCTCAGACAGAGGCCCATACAGATAAAAATCATGATTGACAGCGCCATCCGTCACATCAGCGACCGTCGCATCCGTGCCGATGAGCCAGAGCGGGTCGTTTTCCCAATCATCAGCCATCCTGGCGTCCTCCGAGCGTAGCGCTGTCACCGCCGGACCAGCCAGATACTGCACCACCGACTCTCGAACGATTTGCGCCAGGCTTTTTTCCTCTTCGAGGGCACGGCGCTTTATTTCACGATAGACGTCTTTCGGCAATCTGATATTGGTGGTCACATATTCGCTCATAGCGCACCTCCCGACGGTTTTTATTGTATCATAATACAATTGTATCGCCAATCGGATAGACCATGATTGCCGCCCATAGTCCATTGTCCATCGTCCGTGGTCAGAAGAACACTGGCTCCTGGTACTCTCCAAAGGCCTTCCGGAACACGCCGGTGATCTCGCCCAGGGTAGCGTACGCGTTGACCGCGTCGAGGATGGGGTGCATCAGGTTGGTGTGGTCGTCGCGCGCCGCGTCGGCCAGGCGGGCCAGGGAGGTGGCGACTGCGTCGCTGTCCCGCTCGGCACGCACGCGCGTGAGCCGCGCCACCTGCCGCTCGTAGCCTTGCGGGTCCATCTCCAGGATCGGGATCGCCAGCGGCTCGTCGGCCACGTAGTCGTTGACCCCGACGATGGTCCGCTCGCCCGCATCGATCTCCCGCTGCGTGCGAAACGCGGCATCGGCGATCTCGCGCTGCATGAAGCCGGCTTCCAACGCCAGGACCACGCCGCCCAGCGCGTCGATGCGCCGAAAATATGCTTCTGCCTCTGCCTCCAGCCGGTCGGTGAGCGCCTCGATGTAGAACGAGCCGCCGAGCGGATCCAGGGTGCTCGCAACGCCGCTCTCCTCGGCGATTACCTGCTGGGTGCGGAGTGCGATCGTCGCAGCCCTGGCCGACGGCAGCGCCAGCGCCTCGTCCATGCTGTTGGTGTGGAGGCTCTGCGTGCCGCCCAGCACGCCGGCCAGCGCCTGCAGCGCCACCCGGACGATGTTCACCTCCGGCTGCTGCGCGGTCAGGCTGACGCCTGAGGTCTGTGCGTGCGTCCGCAGCATCCACGAGCGCGGATCCTGCGCCCCATACTTCTCCCGCATCGCCCGCGCCCAGATGCGTCGCGCGGCGCGGAACTTGGCGATCTCCTCGAAGAACTCGTTGTGAACGTTGAAGAAGAACGACAGCCGGGGCGCGAAGTCGTCAATCGCCAGGCCGCGCGCCAGCGCCGCCTCGACATAGGCGAAGCCGTCGGCCAGGGTGAACGCCAGCTCCTGCGCCGCGGTGCTGCCCGCCTCGCGGATGTGATAGCCGGATATGCTGACCGTGTTCCACTTGGGCATCTCGCGTGCGCCGAATTCGATGGTGTCGGCGACCAGCCGCATCGAGGGCGCGGGCGGGAAGAGGAACTCCTTCTGCGCGATGTACTCCTTCAGGATGTCGTTCTGGGTGGTGCCGCCCAGCGCCGCCCGCGGGATGCCGCGCCGCTCGGCCGCGGCGATATACATCGCCCAGATGATCGCGGCCGGGCTGTTGATGGTCATGGAGGTCGTCACCTGGTCCAGCGGGATGCCCTCCAGCAGCGCCTCCATGTCGGCCAGTGGCGATACCGCCACCCCGCACTTGCCGAATTCGCCGATCGCTTCCGGCGCGTCGGTATCGTAGCCGTAGAGGGTGGGCATGTCGAACGCGATGGAGAGCCCGGTCTGCCCCTGCGCCAACAAATACTTGAAGCGGGCGTTGGTCTCCTCGGCCGTGCCGAAGCCGGAGAACATGCGCATCGTCCACGGCTTGCCGCGGTAGCCGGTAGGGTGGATGCCGCGGGTGAAGGGGTAGCGCCCCGGCAGCCCCAGGTCGCGGTCGTAATCCAGGTCGGCCACATCGGCCGGGGTGTAGAGCCGGTTCACGGCCGCGCCGGAGATGGTGGTGAAGGGGTCGTGGCGCAAGGGGAGGCGGGCTCGGGCCTTCTGAACGTCCGTCTGCTCCCATCCTTCAACCGCCTCGCGAATGCGCTGAACCGTTGGTTTATCGTACATGGGGCGCCTCCCTGCCACAGCCGTCCTGTCGGACACGGATACACATAGATTCTCTATTTGTGCTTATCCGTGAAAGCGGCCTCCATCCGAAAACCGTGACGGGCGATGGGCCGCTCGGCAACCTCTTCCACCAGCGTGATCATCACCGGGGTATGCTGGAACTGCTGGCACACACGCTGACGCAGCGCCACACAATCAGTGTCGTGATCCACAACCTGGCCGGCGTGCATGGCGATGTATTCGCCCAGGTAATGCGTTTTTAGCTCGGCAGGGTGCCGCTGATAGATTCGGCTCTCCTCCGAAATCTTTCGGCGGTCCAACTCCCATGTTCTCACGCGCTCACCTCATCAAACCCCAACGCGAAATCTACCGCGCGTTGTATCTCGGCCATGCGATAGTTCGACAGGGTCGTCAACAGGGCACCCACTTTGGTCTTGGGAATCGTCTGGAGATGGTCGAGATTGACCGCACAATCAGAGGGCATGCCATCCGCTCGATCCAGGAAGACCTCGGTTGGGATCCCGCGCATGGTCGAGGTGATGGGGGCAACAGTGACTGTATTGAGGATGCCGATCGCTGAATCGCGCGTCAAAACCAGCACCGGCCGCCGCTTATCCGGCGGCTCAAACATGTACCATCGAATATCGCCCCGCTTCATGAGTCACCCCACACCAAGTCGGATTCGGCAATCGCAAACTCCTGTGCTTGCACAGGATATCGCGCGTAGCCTTCAGCATGACGGCGCTCCAGCTCCAAGATCTTCTGACGCTGCAACGCCAGTTTGAGCGCCTCACGGATGAATTCGGAGCGATTGGTCTTGAGCGCCTGGCTGACGCGATCTACTTCAGTAAGCAGCGGTTCGTCGATCGTCATCTGGATCGTTTTCATATTTGCCTCACCGGTCACACATCAGAATGTGGAGTTACACCCACATTCTACACCACATCTCGTCTGTAACCAAGCCAACGATACTGCCGCGAACCGAGTTATTCACCGGCCGCGTAAGACCAACGGCAGGTAGGTCTTCCCGTCAGTGTACGCGTTGATGCTATAGAGAATCGATCTGTCCGCGCTCGACCGCGTCCCATTTCCGGGTCAGATGCTCACGCCGCGATCGTCTGCGCACCTTCCCAGCGCTCGCCCGGCGCCAGACGCACCGGCGCGCCGACGCACGCTGCCTCGACACAAACGAACCGCCGATAGGCGTCCGGCGCCATGTCGCGCATCCGCCCACAGTTCGCCGCGCCCGGATTCCACACCACGGCATCCGGGAAGCCCGCGGATCGCACGACGGTTGTCCGATCCGGCTCGACCAGGCGCACCTCCGCCGGCGCGTCGTAGTAGACCGAGTCCACCTCGCCCGTGAAGCGCACCTGGCGGGCTTCCTGGCGCCTCTCGACCCCGCCGCCCGCTTTGTCGAGATAGCGTAGTCCCGCCAGCCCTTCAACAGCAGTCGCCGCGCTGTCGGCCACGGCCAGGTAGGAGTGCAGCGCGGCCGTGAAGGTGAACGGCTCGGCGCCGGTGTTGGTGACGGCGAGCGTCACGGCCAACTGGCGCCCGCCGATCGCGACCGTCAGCTCAGCCAGGAAGGGGTGCGGCCACAGGCGGCGGGTATCTTCCGTGTCGTGCAGGTGGAAGGTCGCGGTCGCGCTTGTCCCGGCAACCTCCGCACCGACGAATTCCCAGGGCGTCACGCGCGCAAAGCCGTGCGCGGGCAACGACCCCAGCCCCGAAAACTGCGGGAAGATGACCGGCACGCCCCCGCGGATCGCCGAGCCGGCGCGAAATGCGGACGTTCGGCTCAGGAACAGGCGCTCCCCGCCGCCTGCCGGCGTCCACGACGTGATGTGCGCGCCGTGAAGGTAAATCTCGGCCCGCGCGCCGTCGGGCGCGACCAGTGTGAGCTTGGGCAGATCGCCCGCGCCGGGGGTGATGGGGAGGTGGGGTTGGCTGGTTTCAGGATTCATCTGGGGTTCCTTTTCGAGCGAATGGGTGGGACGCCGCTTCCCGCGTTCCCATGCGTTGTTCTCACGCATCTCGCGTCACGCGGTCTCCCCGCCACTCCCCCGTCACCGCTGCATCCAGGCATGCCGCCAGATCACCGAAGCGCATCTTGACCCCGCTGTGCATCGGCGCGTAGCAGGCCATCTTGCCGGCGTTGGTGGCCATGGTGCGCACGTCCAACATCCGCATCGGCGCGACCACGGCGCAGGTATCGGCCACGACCTCGCCGCCTGCGGCCTCAATGATCCGGACGTAGCCCAGCTCGGCCGCGGCCTGGCGGGTGATCTCGCCGGTGGTGACCCAGAGCCGCGTCGCCAGGGTTTTGCCAGCCAGGTATTCGGCCACCTCCGCGATCTCAGTCAGGCTGGCGTGTGGGCAGCCGACCGTCACCAGGTCAATCACCCGCAGATCGGGATCAGCGTCCATGACGCGGTACGCGGCATCCAAACTATCGATCACCAGCCGCTGCGCGGGGGGCCGGATAAGCGACTCGCCCAGATCGCGCGCCTCGGGGGTGACCCCGGCGATGTGGAAGAGCGCGACGGCGCCGTAGGCCGCCAGCCCAGCCCCCAGCGTCTTGAGCCGGTCGCCGGCCAGGCCGCCCTGGGTGAGGTCGCTGGGCAGGGGGGGCAGCCAGTGCGCCAGGTCGGCGAACCACGGCACGCCGTTGCCCACCGCCTTGCCCACGCTGTAACTGAGCGCACCGAAGTCGGCCACGGATTTCACCGGGCAGCGCACCTCCACGATCCAGTTGGCCCGCCGGTGATCGTCCAAAAGGTAGCCGTAGCGCGCGGTCCGCCCGACGATGGCAGCCGCAATTGCGCTGGGACCGCCTTCGCGGTTCGAGCGCGCGCCGATCACGGAGTTGGCGAAGGCCACTGCGCTCGACTCGGCCCAGGCCAAGGCATCGCCGCGCTGCGGCTTATATTGCTGGAAGAGGTAGGGCGTGCAGCTCAGGGTGGGCGTCACGCCCATTTTTTCGAACGCGTCGATGACGCTGAGCTGCGGCGACGCGAAGCCGGGTTGGATACCCCAGGCCTGCCATTTGCCGCGCTCCATGCCCATCGGGTTGAGCGTGGTCGGCACACGCACCTGTGCGCCTTCGTCAGCCCAACGATTCAGGAATTCCACCCCGGCGTCGCCCACGTTTTTGTATGACACGCCGGCGATCTGGGCATGCACCACCGGCGCCAGGTCGGCCGCGCCGTAGATGCGCGCCAGCGCGACGACGATCTCCATCGCGCGCTTGACGCCGGGCCCCTCGGCGCCAGCCAACAGTGCCTGTTCTTCCGCAGTCAGCCTCAAATCACTCATCTTCGGCCCCAGTTTCCGCTTTTTAACGCCTGTCGTGATTCAGCAGATGGTCGATGCCCAGGAAGAGGGCGACGGCCAGGATGGCAAACAGGAGCAGGATTTGCCAAAACGATGCTTGCACCCAAACGACGATCCGCAGCTTGGACCAGATCAGCCAGAACGCGATCAGAACGGCGAGGGTGATCGCCAATGAGCGTCCGCGACGTGCCACGTTTTTGTCCCCCTCAATCTTCGATTTTGCACCGGGAGTCATTGTAGCACAGACATTTCGGCTCTGTAAATGAACACCTGGCTCCGGGAGCATCCAGAACAAAAAAGGGCGGGCGAAATCAGTTTCGCCCGCCCTTCGACGTTACGTTATCAGGGTTCGATCAGGGGATCTGCAGTTCCTGGCCCGGACGAATCAGCTTCGGGTCTTTGATGAGGCTCTTGTTGGCCTCGAAGATTTCGGGCCAGCGGGCGGCGTTGCCGTAGACGGTCTTGGCGATGGCGCTCAGACTGTCGCCAGGCTTCACGATGTAGGTGCGCGCCGCGGCGGCGGTTGCAGCGACCGAGCGGCTGGTCGCGGCCAGTGCCTGCTCGCGCAAGTGGGCGGCCTCATCCTGGGCAGCCTTCAAGGCCTCCTGCAGGGTGGCGATCTCCTTATCCTTGTCGGCCAGCTCGCGTTCTTTCTTGTTCAGCTCCCACTTCACCTGGGTCAGCTCATGATCCCGGTCCGCAAGCTTGCTGCGCAGATCGTTGGCTTGCTGTTTGGCAGCGTCGGCGGCTTCGGAAACGACCTTCTTGGCCTCTTCAGCCTGCGTTGCGACTTGCTTCTCAACCTGTGCCGGAATGGCTTTCGCTGCTTCAACGGCTTTTTCAGCCGCCTTGCCGACAGCTTCCTTCTTTTCTTCCGCATCGCCCTTCAGGGCGTCACCGATGCGATCCAACAACGATTTAGGCTCTGCCATGAGATAGAATCTCCTTCTCTGAAATCTGGGTCTGGGTTGTTCAAAAACCTCGAACTAGCGTTTTCGGGCCTTGCTGAGCTGGCCGAGGATGAACTTCATGAGCACGATCAACAGAAACGACCCGACGAAAGTCGGGATCAGGTAAACGCCGAAGATGAACGGGCCGAACTGTCCCAAGATGTACTGTCCGATGACGCCGCCGATGAGGCCAGCCACGATGTTGCCTAGCCAGCCATACGGCAAGCGGGTTTTGGAGACCATTTCGACGAGGGCAACGATGACAATCGTGACGAGCAAGGCGCCGATCCAGCCGAGTAACATAGTTTTCTCTCCTTTGAATCCCGATGCAATCGGGGGCAGATTTAGAGGATGACCATCACCAGGGCCAGGATGGTCAACAGGATCGGCAGGCCTAACGCCATGCCGCCGCACCCGATGCAACCCTTCTTCTTCATGACTTCACCGGGGTTGTAGTAGCGTTTTTTGGCCGGTGTGGACTCTTTGGGTTTTAGAGGAGAGGCCGCTGGGCGAGCAGGCTCCTCGAGGATCGACTCGAAATCTTCGCTCGCCGCAGGCTTGGGCTCCTCAGCTTCAACCGCTCGCTCAGCACGCTTGAAACTGCTGCCCGTGCTGGCCTGATCCGAGTCCACCGAGAATCCGCTTTCGGCTTCCAAAGCGGTAAAGTCGGGGGTCGCGCTCTCAGAAACCTCAAAGTCGCTCGTGCTGCTCTTGCGTTTGAATTCGGACATCATTGACCTCCTGGAGAATGTGGCATCGTCAAGACTGCCGAGCAATAATCGTAAACTGTATTATCGCTCAATGACCTTACAATGCAAATAACGCTCAAGCGAGGCGCATGCCACAAAATGACTTCGCCTGGAGGTTTTGACAGGCGTCTGTCGCCCGACTATAATCGCGCTGTTGGTTTGAATCCTTCCGATGACTCCTTGAGGTGGGGTGCTATGACACGTAAGAAGGCCAAGCGCCAGGATTGGCGGATGGTGGTATTTCTGGTGATTTCGGCGGTGATTGTTCTGACGATGTTGCTTTCGATGTTTATGATACCGAAGTAAGCTGATGGACACAGGCGACAGCCGCGCACGCGCGGTGTCTAGTGGCCCATTGCTCGCGCTGACGGCTGTCGTTTTCTTTTCTACGAGCTCGGTTCTGGTCCTGTGGGCGGCTCCGCTCGGCGCTTTTGAGATCACTGTTGGGCGTTTGGCCACGGCCGCGCTGGCGGTGTGGTGCCTCGCCCGATTGAGCCACCAGCCGCTCTTTCCGTCGCGCGTCGATTTGCCCCAATTTGCCGGGTTCGGCTTGATCACGGCGCTGCATTTTCTGTGTTACATCGCCTCGCTGAACTTCACCACGATTGCGCACGCCCTGGCTATCACTTACACGGCGCCGGTCTTCGTTGCGTTGCTCTCTGCATGGCTGCTGAAGGAGCCGCTCCTGCCGCGTAAATGGCTGGGCGTGGCGGTCACGGTGAGCGGTATTGCGGTGTTGGCTGGCTTTGAGCCGCGCCTGAACGCCAGGATGGCCCTGGGCGATCTGTTGGCGCTGGGTTCCGCAGTGACGTTTGCGTTTTACTCGGTTGCCGGCCGTTCGCAGCGGGCGCGTTACGGGCTATTCACCTATGCCGGCTCGGTGTACGGGCTGGCCGCGCTGTGGATGCTGCCGGCGGCCGTGCTGACGTTTACCCCGGCAGGCTACAACGGGCGTTCCCTGCTCGCGCTGCTGGGCGCCGGGCTGCTGCCCCTGGGCGCAGGCCACACGCTGTACAATGCGGCGCTGCGCCGGACGCAGGCGACCACGGTGAACCTGATCGCGACGCAAGAAGTGACCGGGGGCGTGCTGTTGGGTGCTTTGCTGCTGAACCAGGTGCCCCAGGTCAACGAGATCGTCGGCGCCGCGGTGGCGGTGTTGGGGATCGTGCTGGTGTTGGTGTAGGGACGGGATTGGCGACTGGGAGAGATATGGCTGAGTCGAAATCGGTTAATTGCCCCTATTTCTTCGGTGATTATCACCGCGGCCGCGACATCGAGAAGTGCCGGTTGATCGAGCGCAACCGGGAGAACCGGCGGCCCTGGCGCCGCGCGCTGTGCGATGGCTGCCCTGTGCCGGCGATCTTGCGCGAGACCACCTGCAAACACCTGGCCCTGGAGGCT
Organism: Anaerolineae bacterium; assembly: GCA_026645775.1. Taxonomy (GTDB): domain Bacteria; phylum Chloroflexota; class Anaerolineae; order CG2-30-64-16; family CG2-30-64-16; genus MO66. Next base: position 224 of record JAPKMS010000357.1, on the reverse strand, counting down.
TCCGTCGAGCGTAAACTCGGCCTCTTCGACCGCGTCTCGGTGTACGCGATCTGCACCGAGCACATCGCCGAACTGCGTGATCCGAAGCGGTGTCCGCAGTGCGAGGCCGGGGCCGGGTGACGCGGGGACACGGGGACTGGGTGCTGAGTCTAACCCGAAAATGGGACGCTGATAACGCAGATGCACCTGATTGCCTGATCACTGCATTTTCGTTCTCGATTGTG
>JAPKMS010000035.1 GCA_026645775.1 Anaerolineae bacterium | reverse complement strand
GCAACATGCTCCGGGCGCACGGACACCGGGCCGACATCGAACTTGAAATGGGTGAGCAGCGCGGCCGCCATGAGCACAACCATGCCGCTGGTCGGCCAGCCGCGCAGCAGGAGGAACACGAACAGGACCGCCGCGGCCAGCGCCAAGGCCGGCAGCGGCGCAAACACGGCCGCCGCGCCGAGCAGGCCGCCCGCCGCGAGCAGCCAGAGCACGCTGCGCGGACCCAGCTCAGCCCTCATCCTGTCCAGCATCGCCTTCCTTGCCTTCCGTCAACCGGTTACGGATCAACCGAGCGGGGACACCGCCCATCACGCTGTACGGCGCCACATCCTTCGTCACCACGCTGCCCGCCGCGATCACGCTGCCGCGGGCCACCGTCACGCCATCCAGGAAAATCGTGCCTGCGCCCAGCCAGCAATCCTCCTCGATCACGATGCCCCCCCGCGTCACGCCCTGCGCCTTGATCGGCACGTCAGTGCGCTCGAAGATGTGATTCTCGGAATGGAAGCTGACCCGTTGGCCGATGAGCACGTTTGCGCCGATGCGGACCCCGCCGGCCGCGCCGACGAAGCTGTAGTGGCCCAGGTTGGCATTCGCGCCCATCTCCAGCCCGACGCCGAGCCGCGTCATCACACCCGTAGCCTGGATCACCGTGCCGCGAGCGATGGTCACGTTGTCGCCCAGCGTCACCCCGCGGCGCGAGAGCGCATCAATGATCACATCGTCGTCCAGTGTGACCCCGCGGCCGACTCGAAGCTGGCGCGCATGGCGGATCTGCACCCTGCGCCCCACGAAAAACGGCAGACGGCAAGCGCCCAGTCGCCACGACCACGCCACCCCGCGCAGCAGCGCCATCCCGCGCCGCCAAATGATCCCAATCAGCGCCGCGCCGCCCAGGTCCGGGTCGAGGTGATACCCGCGATCATGTTTGATGCGCTGGATCAACGATTCGGCCGCCTGGGCCAAACGGTCCTTTGCCATAGCTCCTACCGCACCAGTCCGCGCAGCTCGCTCGGCCGCACCACGCCCGCAGCCAGGACCAGCAGCGCATACACCGCCGCGCCCACCGGAACGGCGATCCACAGCGCAACGTCTCGCAGCAGCCACACCGCGATGCCCATGCCCAGCGCCGCCGCCACCGCCAGGCCGATCTTCCGCCAGGGCACCTCAAGGATGCCCACCAACCCGGTCAGCGCGCGCCAGCTCAACACCACGGCGGTCAGGAACGTCAGCGTGGCCGCCACCGATGCGCCGATCATGCCGAAGAAATAGATCAAAGACAACTCATAAACCACCGCGGCCGCCAGCGTCAGGCCTTCGATCTTGGCCGCCAGATCCTGGCGATCGGCCGCAATCAGGCCGCGCAGCAGGATCGTGTGCGCAAAAAACGGCAGCAGGTGCCAGATCAACAGCCGCAGCGCCCAGGCGGCATCCATGAAGCTTTGCTCGCGGTAGACGAGTCGGATCACGGGCTCGGCAAGCAAAGTTCCCCCCACCGCCAACGGCAAAATCGCCACCGCGCCGTATTGCAGCGATGAAGCCAGGGCGCGGCGCATATTGGCTGGCCCTTGGCGAAATAAGCGGCTCAACACCGGGTAAATCGCGTCCGCGAAGGCCCACACCAGCAGCACGAACGCCTTGACGAGTTGGTAGGCCGCGTTGTACACGCCCGTCACCGCCTCACCCCAGAGCTGGGTGATAATCAGGACATCCAGGCGGAGCAGCACGGACTCGAAGATCGCCATCATCAGGATCGTCCGGGCATCGCGCAGCAGGCCCGACCCGAAGCGCAGCTCGACATGCGGCCGGCGCACCAGCTTCAGCCGCCACACGGCCAGCAGGTTAACCAGGGCCACCAACGCGAAGCCCAGCACCTTCACCAGCGCCACACCCACCACGCCAAACCCGGCTTGCAGGACAACGATGGTCGCCACCAACTGCCCCGCGCTGCTGATGGTCTCGGCCAGCGTGCTGATCTCCATGCGCTCGTAGGCTTGCAGGATCGCGGCGCCGGCCGCCGAGGCTGCGTACGTCGGCAGGGCGCCGGTCGCCAGGTAGAGCATCAGCTTGGTGTCGGCGGGATAGTGCAACACCTCCACCAGGGCCACCATGGTCGCCGCCGAGCCGACGCTGCACAGCAGTTGCACCACCAACGCGTTCCAGAAGTAGCGGCTGGCCTGTTCCGGTGCGCGTGCGACTTCGCGCGTCACCAGGCGCGGGATGCCCGCCTCAGCCAGAATCTGGAAGATGTTGATATAGGCCACCAGCAGCGTGTATTTACCGAGAAAGGTAGCCCCCAGGTAGCGCGCGATATAGATCGTCAGGATGAGCCCCACGCCCAGCCGCAGGAAGCTGCTCATCGACATGGCGACGGTGTTCTTAAAGAGCCGCTGCAAGGAGTTCATCTCGGCCGCTCCTCGGTGAAATGGGCGGCCCGCGCCGCGGGGGAGAGGGACGCATCGCCGTTGCCGGTGGCCGACACGGCGCCCGCGGGGGCCGCTCCAAAGAGCAGCTTGATGCTGGCCTGCAAGCAGGCCGCCCACTTATCGCGCAGCTCCGCGTAAACCACCCGGCGCCGGACCAGGTACAGCGTCTCATACGCCACCAGCCGCAGCGTGAAGCCGCCCACCCCGAACAGGTGCAGCAGCCGCACTGCAGCCGGGCGGTAGCGGGAGCGATAGTAGCGATCGAGGCTATAGACATTGACCGCGAAAAACGCGCGCCCGCGCTGGCGGATGCTGCGCCCGATGTAGTGCACCACGCTTACATCCGGCAGGCAAAAAACCTGCCAGCCCGCTTCCCGCAGCCGACGGCACCAGTCCACATCTTCGGCATACATAAAGTAATGCTCGTCCAGCGGACCAGCCAGGTGCACGGCCTCCATGCGCACCATCAACGCGGCCCCCGAGACCCAATCCACCGGGATTGCATCGCCCTGAACGTATTGCCGGCGGGCCAGCCACAGCCCGCGGAAGAGCGGCGGCGCCACGTTATAAAAGAAGAAACTGTAGTTGAATACCGTCCAGAGCGACGGCTCATAGCCGGCCGCGCCGCCCTGGATCTGGCCGCGCGGCAGCACCAACTTGGGGCCCACCACGCCGACCCGCGGGTGCTCGGCCAGAAACTGCACCATGCGGGCCAGGGCGCCCGGCTTCACAACCGTATCGGGGTTGAGCAGGATGGCGTACCGGCCCCGCGCACGCGCCAGCCCCTGGTTGTTGGCCGCGGCGAACCCCGCGTTATCCTCGTTCGCGATCAGTTTGACGTCGGGGTAGCGCTCGCGTACCAGCGCCGCGCTGCCGTCGCTGGAGGCGTTGTCCACCACCCAGATTTCCAGCGGCAGCGCCCGCGCCTCAGCCAGGACCGAGTCCAGGCACGCGGCCAGGAAATCCCGGGCGTTCCAGTTGACGATGATCACGGAAAGCTCAGGGGCCGGCAGTTCAACGCGATCCATCAGCGCCCAGCTCCCGATAGACTGCTTCAAGTTGCTCCACGATCCGATCCCATTCATACAGACTTTCGGCCAACGCCCGCGCGGCCGCGGCCAAGGCACGCCGCCGGGCAGCAGCATCCAGCAGCGCACAGGCCGCGTCCACCCATTCGGTGGTCGTCTCAGCGTAGACCGCATGCTGATCCGGCAGGAGCGCCAGTCCTTCTGCGCCAACCTGCGTCGTGAGGATCGGCACGCCCAGAGCCATCGCCTCCAAAATTTTGAGCCGGGTGCCCGAGCCGATGCGGAGCGGCGCGAGCGCGAGGTCCGCCTCCCGATAGTACGGCGTCACATCCAGGGCCCGGCCGGTGACGCGCACGCCGGGCTGGTCCGCAGCCAACGCCGACACCGCCGGGGTGTCCATGTACACCAGCGTGAGCGTGGCGTCCGGCCGCCGCCGGTGCAGCGCGGGCCAGATTTCCGTCAACAGCCAATGCGCGGCGTCCACGTTGGGCGCGTGGTTGGGCGAGCCGACGAACAGCAGGTGCCGGCCCTGTGTGCGGATGGGGCCCGGTTGCAGCCGGCGCGTATCGACGCCGTTGGGCGCCACCGCCAACCGGGCGGCCGGATTCATCTCGCGCAAGGAGGCCGCATCCACGTCCGACATCACTAACATCCGATCCACCTGGCCGGCCACCCAGCCCTCGTAACGGGCAAACCGCGCCTGTTCGCGGCGCAAGCTCCACCGCGGCCGCCACCCCTGCGTCACCGCCAGCCGCCGGCCCAACGTCACAGCGTACACGTCGAGCGCCGTCACGGTGCGGATCGGCCCGCGCGGCAGGCCCAGCACGTAGGGCGCCAGGAAGGTCTCTTCCGCTTGAACCACGGCGGCGCCCGCAGCGGCCTCAGCCACCGCCGCATGCATGGCGGGCTGATCCCAGTGCGTGACGCCGGCCGGCCGCGCGCTGCCAAGGGCGGCCAGGTAGCGGCCAGCCGTCGGCCAGGTGCGCGGTTGGGCCGGGTTCAATCGGGCAAACGGCACCGCCACGATGCGCCACCCCAGTCCCGCCAGATGCGCCAGCCCTGCCCGCTCTTCGGCCGAACGGTAAAAACAGAGCACCGACAGATCGTGCCGCCCGTGCAGCCGGCCCAGCAGGTTAAAGGTGCGCACCTGCCCACCGGAAGTGGGCGGGTAAGGCGGCACGGCATTGATCGAAACGATCTTCATGGATCAGTCCCTCTTCGCCGGCCGCGACGCCTCGGCAAGGCGCGCCCGCTGTCGCCGGCCCCACCGCGCCGCCAGACTCGTGAACACCGCGATCTCCTCGCGCGCGACCACCCGCAATTGCGCCAGCACCCCCAGGTAGACCAGCGTGGCAAGGCCGCCGCGCACGTAGAGATGCCAGGTTGACGGCAGCAGCAAGAACAGCCCGCCCGCCACCCCCATCGCCGCCACCGGCTTGGCAAAAATCCGGCCCGCGCGGATGTGCAGCAGATGGCGATCCACATACCAATAGTTCTGCGCCAGGCCCATGAAGCCCGTGACCAGCGCCACCAGGCTGGCTGCGGCTGCACCGCCGCGCGGGATCAGCCACAGGTTGAGGCCCACGTTGGCCACCACATTGATGAAGGACACGCGCAGCGAAACGCGCTCGTTGTTGCTGGCCAGCAAGACCCGGAACAATAGGGCTGCCAGGAACGTCGGCACCAGCGACCAGGCCAGGATCTGCAAAGGCAGCACAACGCCCTCGTAGCCGGCGCCGTAAAGCAGCCCCACCAGCCCCGGCGCGGCCAGCGCCAGCAGGCTTGCCACAAACGGAACGGTCACGGCCAACAGGCGGAGGCTGCTCTCCAGGATGCGCTCGAACCGCTCCGGCGCTGATCGGTAAGTCTCGGCCAGGCTGGGAAAGAGCGCAGTCATGATGATGGGCGCCGCTAAAGTAACGAGCGCCACCGGCCGATCGGCCGCCGCGTACACACCGACCTCGGTGGGGGTGCTCATTCCGCGCAAGATCCAGACATCAACGTTCTTAAAGAGCGCCGCGAACACGCTCATGCCCATGAAGGCGAGCGAGACTCGCACCAACTCGCGGCAAAACGGCAACTCGAAGTGCGCCCGTGTTCCGCGCACATCATGCTGCCACACCAACCAGCCGTAGGCCATTGCCAGCAGGGTGCGCTGCGCCACCAACACCCAAAAAACCGCCACCAGCCCAGCTCCGCCGTTCAGCAGCACGATCGCCAGCCCCGCGCCGAGCAGATTGGTGGCAAAGCGGAAAAGCGCAATGAACTCCATCCGCTCCCACGCCTGCACGACCGACTCCGAGACGGTCGCCAGCGAGTCAGGGATCAGCACCAGGCCTACCAACAGGATATAATAGACCGTCTGCGGCGGATACCCCAACCAGCGCGCCACGGTGGGCATCAACGCTGCGCACAGCACGGCTACGACTGAGACCAGCGCACTGGAGTTGATCAGGTAGCGTCCGGCGCTGGTGCGATCCCGGGCGACCTCGCGCACCACCAGCAGGTTCTGACCGAAAACCGAGAGCGTCTCGAAAATCGCCAGGAATGAAAACGCCAGCGCATATTCGCCAAGCTCATCCGGCCCCAACCGCCGGGCAATCACCAGGAACAGCACCAGGCTGATCGCCCTTTCAAGCACCAGCGATGTGACCAGGGCGGCCAGATTACGAACGACGCGCGTAAGCGTGCCCATACGCTTCAGCTCAAGTATCCCAGCGCGCGCAGATGATCGGCCAGGGCCGCCTCATCCTCCGCGGTGAGCGCCGGGGCAGCGGCTGGGATCGCTGCCCCAGCGGTGTGCCCTTCGAGCGCGCCGGCATCTGAGACCAGCTCGGGCAGGATACGGCCATCGAGGCCGGACGGCCCCGCGATGCCCAGGCTGCGGTACAGCGTCGGCGCGAGGTCCCACAGGTGTGCGCCCACTATGGCACCGGGCGTGACGCCCCGTCCGGCCGCGATCAGGATGCCGTCGAGGTCGTGGTTGCCATCCAGCCCCGGCAGTTCGGCAAACAGCCCCCCGCCGGGCGGCGCGCCATAGGCCAGCAGATAATTGCGGGCCGGATCAGCGTCATCGCGGCGCGGCTCAGCGATCAGGTCGGGCGCCAACGCCACGTGCGGCCCCTCGTACAGCGCCTCCCGCCGATAAACGGCCGAGATGGGCGCACTCCCCGTCGCAGGATCGCGCAGTGCCAGCAAGCCGGCGGTAATCTCATCGCGCAGGCGCTCGTAGTCGGCCGGCGGCACGATCCCCTCCGGCTCCCGCCCCGCCACGTTGATGCGGATGCCGCCCACATCGCTGAAGTAAGCCTGGGTGCGGCTCCAATCGATCCAGTCCGTCGGGTCGGGCCGCCAGGCATCGGTCAGCTTGATATCACGCACGCCCGGCAACAGCGCCCGCAACCGGCGCACACCCGGCACGTGGCGCATACGCCGCAGCAGCCGCGCGCCCGTCCCCCGCGCACCCGCACCGCGCTTCAGCGCCAGCCAGCCGCTTTGCGCCAGCCAGGCGTTGACCGAAAACGCCCGATCGCAGCCGTTGAATCCATGATCCGACATCACAAGCACCAAGGCATCCGCGGCGGCCGCGGCCTGCAACGCGCCGACGGCGGCATCGAGCTGCCGGTAAAGATCGAGGATCCGCAGCGCCAGCCCCGGTGACCGGGCCGCGTCGTAGCGCGGATGGCGGGGATCAAGATGGCGCCAGAGATGGTGCTGGATGCGGTCGGTGGCCATGAAGACAGCGACGAACAGCTCAGGCTGCCGGGTGCGGATCAGATAGAGCGCCGCGTCGAGATGGGTGCGGATCAACTCGGCCAGCCCTGCGATGATCTGCTCGTCAGACAAGCCGGCTTGATCCATCTCGGTGTCGAGCTGGTAGCCCGGCGCGTGGGCCAGCAGCTCATCCCGCAAGGCCAGCGGCCAGGTGAAGTCGCTCCTTAACCCAGGCGTGATCAGCCCGCCGACGCTGAAGCTGCCATCGGGCAATGCCCGCGGCGGATAAGTGACCAACGGGACGTTGAAGATGCCCGTGCGGATGCCGTGTCCGGCCGTCCACTCCCAAAAGAGCGGCATGCGCACATCGGCGGCGGTCATCAGCCGCACCTTGTAGCTGCCCGGCACGTGCCCGGCAAACCCGAAGACACCGTGACGCCCCGCGTTGACTCCGGTGGCAAAGCTGCTCCACGCCACCGAGCTTTCGGGGCGGAGGGTCGAGCGCAGCGGGCCGCGCGCGCCGGCCGCGATGAGCCCGGCCAGCACCGGCAGATCGCCGGCCGCCAGCCGCGGCTCCAGGAGCCGCCAGGTCGCGCCATCCAGCCCGATCACCAGCGTGCGCGGGCCGCGGTAGTGTTCATCCATCACAGATACCCCAACGCCGCCAGGTGCTGCGCCAGCGCGGCCTCTTCTTCGGCGGTGTAGATGCTGGCCGCAGCCGCCGGCGAGCCGGCTGGACCTTCGGCAGCCCTGCAAACCGGATGGCCAGCGAGCCAGGCCGGGTCAAACGCCGCTTGGAGCACGCGGCCATCCAGGTCATCAGGCACAGGCAGCCCGGCCAGATGGTAGAGAGTGGGCGCCAGATCAGCGATGGCTGCCCCCGCAAGCGGGCCGGGCCGGATCGCCGGGCCGTACGCCAGGAAAATGCCTTCAGGCCGATGATCGCCCGTGCGGTCTGTCGGGTCGGCCGGAGTGACCGTGCGCGGGGGCAAAGTGGGGACGACGGTATAGTCCAGCGCCAAGGCGAGGATGACATCCGGGAACTGCGTCGTGTGCTCGCCGCGGTAAAGCTCCTCCCGCCGCCACGCCGATCGCACCAGCCGTTCCCCGGTGAACGGGTCACGCCATGCGGCCGCGGCCGCCAGCACCGCGTCGCGCACGGCCTCGTAATCCGCGCCGGGCTCCACACAGCCGTCCGCTTGGCGGCCGCGCAGATTCACGATGACCCCGGTCACGTTGGTGTAGAGCGGCATGGCATAGGCGCGGGTGGCGGGCCAGTCCACCAGGTCTTCCAGGCGCTCGGCCCGCCGGATCGCGCGCTGTGCGCTCCTCGGCAGCACCGCGCGCGCCCACCGCTTCACGGGGCTATCTTCCAGCCGCGCCTTCCAAAACGCCGGGTTGGTCCAGCCCACGGCGCGGCCGGTTTGCAGCGCCAACAGCCCCTGCTCGCGCAGCCACGTATTAGCATGCGCCCAACGCTGTGGCGCGGGCCCGAAACCGTGATCCGACATCAGCAGCACCGTGACGCCGGGTCCCATCGCGGCCACCAGGGCCCCGATCGCGTCGTCGAGGAGCCGGAAATGGGCCTGCACGCGCGCCAACAGCGCCGCATCCCGGTCCGTCGCGCCGGCCACGTTCGGGTCCAGGTAGTCCCAGAAGAAGTGTCCCAGCCGGTCGGTGCTGGCGAACACCACCATGAAGAAATCTGGACGGTTGCGGGCGATCAGATCGACGCACGCCTGCGCCCGGACCGCCTCGGAGCGATCGAGATCGGCCAACATGCGCTCGCGCATTGGCAGCCGGCCCAGATCAGACGTCTCCGTGAACTCCCGCAGATAATCCGGCTCAATCACGTAATCCGCGCCGAGCTCCTGCGCAAGCGCCTGGGGATAGGTGAACGTCTCGCTGCCGATTGGGGTCATCAAACCCGTTACCAGGAAGCCGTTGACCGGGCGGGGCGGATAAGTCACCGGCACGTTGACCACGCCGACGCGGCGGCCGGCCGCGCCCAGCCGCACCCACAGCACGTCATCGCGCTGCGCGGCGCCCGCAGCCAGCACGGCCGATGGGGTCAGCGCATAGGCGGTCACATCCTGCCGGAAGAACGACAGCACGCCGTGTTGGCCGGGGTTTTTGCCGGTCATAAACGTGGACCAGGCGGGCGCGGTGAACGGCGGCACGGTGGAGGCCAGATCGCCCCACGCGCCGCCCGCCCGCAGTCGAGCCAGGTTCGGCATCAACCCCGCGTCGATCGCCGGGCCCAGGACGGTCCAACTGCCGCCATCCAGCCCGATCACCAACAGGGGGGTGCGCTCATCACTCATCGATTCATCCCCATCACCAACGCGCCGCAAAGACGCCGAACATCGCCACGTTCGCCAGGGCCAACGTGCCCAACAGCACGGCCTCAGCGGAGCCGCGCCAACGCGCCGGCCAGACCGCGCGCAGGCCGAGAATCAGGCAGACGCCGATGGGCAGCAGCGCCGGCAGCAGATAGCGGCCCTGGGGCTGCCAGGCAAAGCCGATCATCGGCAGCACGACCTGCGCCAACGCCAACCACACGGCCCCGACACACAGCCAGGCCGCGGCATCCCGGCGCAGCGCAGCCGTCAGCCCACCCGCCCGGTCGATCAGGCGCCGGGCCAGCCAGTTGACCAGCCCGACCGTGGCCACGCCGCAGAGGGCCAGCCACCCTAGATAGAACGGCCAGGGCAGCGGCGCCTGCAGCCAGCCAAAATTGCCCCAGAAACTCGCAAACGCCAGCACCGCATAGATGCCGTATCGCGCCAGCGCGCCGGCGCTCCAGTTCTCCGGCCGGGCCAGGGCCACTAGCCAGCCGCGCGGGGCCTGCAACGAGCGCTCCAGCCACAGAGCCAGGGGCATAGCCCGCCGCGCCACCCCGGCGCCGTCGGGGTTTGCCACCCAGTTCGCATCGCCCGGCCCTGCCGCAGGCGTTAGCCGGACGTCCCGCCAGTAGACCCCGCCCTCGACCGCCGTATGGCCCTTGGCGCCCACAGCCAACACCACGCGCAGATTGCTGGCCGGGGCAGGCAGAGCATAAGTCAACGCACATTCGGTCCACGCCGGGCCGGCCGTGCAGATTGTCTCACCGGCCTCCATGCCTGTGGTAATCCGCACGCTGACCTCGACAGCGCCCTCTTGCCCGTCGGCGGTGCGCACTTGCGTAGTCAAGCGCATCCGCTGTGCCGGCGCACCCACAGGCCAGGCCACAGTCTGCTCCAGGAGGGCCCGGTGGCCCAAGTCGTTGTCGGTCAACGCCAGCGCAGGGCCATCGGCCAGGAGCACCCGGCTGCCGCGCGCTGCGCCGCCCTCCGTCACCCAGGCTGCCGGCCAATCTGCGACGCCGCCGTCCAGCCAGAGCGCGACCAGTATCGCGGCGATCAGCAGAACAATCGCTGCGCTGCGCCGGATCACCGGGCGGCCGCCCAGCCACCGCCCAACGCGCGGGACGCCGCTCAAGCACAGGGCCAGGACGAGGGCCAGCGGCGCCAGGAACAGCGTCGTCTTCTTGGCTCCCAGCCCGATGATCGGCATGCTGAGCAACAACGCCAGCCGCCAACGCGGCGCGTCGGGGCGAGAGCTCCACAATAGCACGGCCGCGCCGGCAACACCGGCCAACAGGGCCAACGCATCGTTATTCAGCGCCGCGCCCATGAAGGCGGCCATCGGATGCAGCGCCACAAAACCCGGCAGCGCATAAGCCATCCGCCGGTCGGCCGGCCAGGCGCGCCGCGCCGCCCAGGCAGCCAGCAGCACAGCCAGCGTCAGCAGGCAAACCGACCCCAGCCGGCCAATCAAGAGCTGCTGCCGGATGCTCGCCCCCGGCCATCCCCGCCAGAGCACCGCGAGCAGGGCGTAATAAGCAGGCGGCTCATCGCCGACCTGGGACCCCGAGCGGGCGAGAAACGGATCGGCATCGAACGTACCGGGCAGGGGATCCGGCGTGGCTGCCCGCACCTGGCGCCAGAAATCTCCCTGCGCCAGATCGGCGATGATCTCGGCCTGAAGCCCTGCGGTCCGGTTCTCCGGCCCGGCGCGCCAGCCGAACCGGTCGATGAGGCGGGCGTATTCGTAATGGCCGGGTTCATCGGGGGCCTGCCACGCGGGGAGCAGCACCGCCAGCGCCGCGCCCCTGACGAGCGTAAACCCCACCAGCAGCAGCACCCAGACGCGATAGGCGCGCGGCGGCGCGTTCATCGCCGCTCAGGCGCCACGCACGTAGGCCCGCCCAAGCGCCAGCGCCACACCGCCCAGCAACCCCAGCACAAACGCGAGGCCCAGGTTTATGATCCAGTTGGGCGTGGCCTTGGTTTCCGGCAGCCCGGCCGGACTTGCCACTGCGAGCATTGAGCCGGAAACCCCTTCCTGGATCGACAGTTCCGTCACTTTGCGCTCAAGAGCCTTGACGGCTTCTTCGCTGATGTTATATTCGCGCTGAAGCCGGTTCCGCTCCTGAAGCTTGTCTGCCAGCTCGGCCTGGAGCGCATTGATTCCGACTTGCAGCGTCGCCAGCGTCTCAGAGAGCGCCTCCTGCTCGGCGTCCAACAAGACCAGCAGCCGATCGAAGTTGCCGCCCAGGGCATCGATCTTGGCCCGTGTTACCTGCCCGCGTTCGACCAGCAGTGGCGTGCTCAAAACCTCCAACGGCAGCGTCCCGAAGCCTGCGCCCGCGGCCTGCGCGGCCTTGGCCCGGTCGATCAGGAGCTGCACACGTTCGCTTGCCACCTGGTATTCGGCCAGCGCGCTGTTGCCCAACACCAGCTTCTGCTGGAGCAGCGGCAGACCGGCCGCCAGGGTGCCCTCACTGAGCGTTGTCATCTCGCCGCCCAGCTCCATCGCCAGCCCGGTGCGCGCCTGGAAATCTCGCAGCGCCTGCGTGACCTGATCCAGGTGCGCCTGCGCGCCGGCCAATTCGGCCTCGAATTTTGTCCTGTCGGCGCTCTGCCCGAAGCGCGCCTCGACTTCTGCGATCAACACCTGCGACCAGGCGTCCGTCAGATCGCGTGCCAGATCGGGCGTGGGCGCGTTCGTCAGAAGATAGAGCAGCCGCCCCGCGCCGTTCTTCACCTCCACCGATCGCCGCACTGTCTGGACATCCTGCAAGTCGGGCGGCAGCTTGTCTCCTAGCAAGATAATGACCTGCCGAGCCATTTGGCTGCCCAACGCTTTGTCCGAAATCAGCGCCGTGTAATCGCTGCGCCGATCCAGCCGCAGATCCTCTACGATGCTCTGAAAGCTGGAGTCGAGACGCCAGGCGTACTTGGGCGCCTGGGCCACCAGCACCGCCTGCGCGTCGTAGCTGACCGGCTGAAACAGGCTGAAGGCCGCAGCGGCCAGCAGCGCCACCCCCAGGACGACCGCCACGGTGCGCCAACGCCGGCGCAGCATCGTCACGTATTGGCTGAGACTGAATTCTTCTTCCATCACGGCTCCTTGTCCTCTGATTCCGGCGCGGCCGATGCGATCACCCACGGCACAAAATTGCGGCGATCCCGCCGCAGGACGGTGACTTCACCCAGCGGGATCGCATCCGCGGCCAATCGAGCTCCCGACGGGCCGCTCGCGGCGACCCGGTTTCCCGCGGCATCATACAAACCCGCCAGCAGCCGGTATGCCCCCGCTGGTGTCTCCGCCGGGACGCGCACCCCGTGCACATCTTCCACGCGCTCGCCGCGCGCCCACAGATCGGTGGGATAGCGCCCGCCGGCCGGCGGGCCATCGCCGTACGCGACCGCGCCCCCAGCGCCCTCCAGATGCACGAACGCCTGGTAATCGGCCGCGGGTTGGCCCAACGCGTCCCATGTCAGCGTCACGGTGAAAGCCTCACCGGCCACCAATGGCGCCGGCCCGGTCTGCACCACCGCGCCTGATAGCCGGATGCTGTCGCCCAGGGTCGCCAGGCCCGGCCCCGGCCCCGGTTCGGCCGGCGGTTTGGTCGTGGCCAGCTTGAACCGGCCGAAGAGGATCGCATCCCCCAACGGTTGACCCTGCGCGTTGGTCACCGGCAAATGGACGCCCACCATCCCCGGATCGGCCTGCGCCGTGCCGTCCACAAACAGCGCCACCTTGACCCGGCCCAACGCCGGTTGCTGAAGCTGGCGCTGCACTGGCACCCAATAGATCTCGCGGTACACGTCGCCGGGCCGCCAGAGCGTGGTGGCGTAATTGCCGCGGCCGGGGTAGACGTTCACCTCGCCGACTTTGGCGAGCCCGGCATCCAGCAGATGCACGGCAAGCGTGTAGTTGTGCTCCAGCGGTCGCAAAACCCGCCACACCAGCGTAACGCCCAACGCCTCACCCGGCCGCACCACCTCGGGCCACAGCTCGTAGGCGATCAGCTCAGCCGCGGGATCGCCGGACGCGGCCAGGAAGCGGGCATTGAGCGGCTGCTCGCCCGGCAGCAGCTCGACCGCCTGGCCGAGCTGGGTCCCGGTCGCAACCCTCAGCGGCGGCGCGTACGCGGGGGCGATCACCCGCCAGGGCAGCAGCACGTTGAGGAGCACCAACACCAGGCCCAGCACGGTCAAAAATACGGCCGCTGCGCTGTCGCCCCACCGCGCCAGCCGGCTCAGGAGCGCATCCCACCCCGTGGCGACCAACACTGCGACCGCCCCTAATGCCGGCAGCAGATAGCGGCCCCGGATCAGCGTGCTGCCGTAGTCGAAATCGCGGTACGCGGCCATGAAGACCACGGAGCCGATCAACAAGGCCAACAGCCCGGCGAGCTGCTTGTGCTCCCGCCGAGCACCCCGGCCGATCCACCACGCGATCAACCCCAGCAGCCCGATCAGGCACAGGCCGGCAAACAGCCAATAGACCCACGGATAAGCATCCAGGTTGCCCCAGCCGAACGAGGCCCAGAACGTGCGAAAGGCGTAGCTCAACGCGCCAGGCACCGTCGCCCACCGGATCTCCGCGGCCACATCGCTGCGCTCGATCCAGCGCTGTGAAAGCCGCAGCAACACCCACGGATCGCGGGGCAGCACCACGCCGGTCAGCCGGAGATTGCGCCACACCCACAACCCCGCCAGCGTCGCCCCACCTGCCGCCGCAATCCCGATAGTGGCCCAGGTAGCGCGCCGGCTCGCGCCGCGGCGCAGGGCGCGGATCGTCCCGATGAAGAAGGCCAGGGCCACGAGGGGCAGCAGCGCCAGCGCCGACAGCTTGGTCACCAGCGCCAGGCCCGTCGCGGCCGACAGCGCCAGCGCGGGCCACGTCTGCACCCCTTCCAGAGCGGTCTTCACACTGAGCCAGGTCACCGCGCACCCCAGCGCTGCGATCAACACGTCATTGGTGACAACCGCGCTGATGAAGAGATACTGCGGCGACAACGCAGCGATGGCTAACGCGATCAGCGCGACCAGGGGGCGCCCCGGCGCCAACAGCCGGCCCAGCTTGTAGGTTGCCAACAATCCGAGCAGGCTGATCAGGAGCGACATCCCGCGGGCCAGGTACAGTCCCAGCAGGGTGCCCCGCGGTGGGAACCGCTCCTGGTCGGGGTGGTGGATCGCCGCGTTGATCCCCCCCACGCCGGTGTCGGCGTTGAAGTAGGGGTTCACCTGCGGCGTCAGACCGTCGGCAGTGTCCACCAGCATCACCGGCAGCGCGGCGAGGATGTAGTAGAGTGGCGGCTGGCTGGCCTCATCGAACTCATATTCGTTTGTCAACCGCTCGCCCGGCGGCGGGAGCGCCCGGTGGCGCGCCACGTACTCCACAAACTTATAGTGCGCCCACTCGTCGTGCGCCTCCCACGGCGGCACAGCGATGCCGTACAGCGCGCCCAACGCCAGGTGTAACGCCAGCAAAACGGCGGCCACCGCCCTGCGACGGTGTGTCAACGTCAAGCACACCCGGTCCAGGAGCCGGTGTCCGCCTTCGGTGGGCTTCATGCGCGTGTGGTGCTCTCCCTCACAAGCTGGATTATAGCATCATGGCAGGTGCGTCGCAAACCGTTGACCCGGAAATGCACCCCATATCAATCGGTGATTTTCGGACCGGGCGTCTGTGCCGGCGGCGCCCACCACTAGAACGCCACGACCAGCAACACCAACGCGTACCGCGCCTGGGCGCAGGGTTTGGCGTTCAACTATGAATGGAAAAAGAGGAAGAGAAACCCGGAGACAAGGCAAGGCGTCGGCACTTGTTTCTACAAGCGCCGACGCCTCCTTATTGAAGCACTTGTTATTCGCTGATTCGCTCGTTCGCTGATTCCTTGACTCGCTCCATCGGCAGCTCCACCGCAATCGGCTCCGGCGGGCAGGCGGTGAAGGTCAACGGTGCGCTGTCGCCGGCGTCCTTCACCGGGCTGGGGTTGCCGTCTGCATCCCGGGGGACATCCACAACCACAGTGTCGCCTTCGTTGAATCCACCGGCCAACAGCCGCTTGGCCAGCGGGTTCTCCACGTAGCGTTCCAGGGTGCGCCGCACCGGGCGCGCGCCGTACTGGGGATCATAGCCCTTCTCGGCAAGCCAGGCCTGGGCGGCTGCGGTGAGCTCGATCTTCAGGCCATGCTCAGCCAACCGCTCCGCGACCTCCCTCATCTGCAGGCCGACGATCCGGTGCATGTGCTCAGGCGTGAGGCTCTCGAAGATGATCACGTCGTCGATCCGGTTAAGAAACTCCGGCCGGAACGTCTCTTTCAGTCCGGTTTCAATGCCTTCCTGGAGCGGCTTGTCCTGGTCACTCAACCCCCCGGCAATCTGGAAACCCATCTTCCCACCCTTTTTCAGGAAGGACGTGCCGATGTTGGAGGTCATGATCAGCACGGTGTTGCGGAAGTCCACCACGCGGCCCTGGCCGTCGGTCAGCCGGCCGTCCTCCAGGATCTGCAACAGGGCGTTCCATACCTCAGGATGCGCCTTCTCGATCTCATCAAAGAGGATCACCCGGTAGGGCCGGCGCCGCACCGCCTCGGTGAGCTGCCCGCCCTCCTCGTACCCCACGTAGCCGGGCGGGGCGCCGAACATCCGGCTGACGGTGTGCCGCTCCTGGTATTCGCTCATGTCGATCCGCAGCAGCGCATCCTCATCGTCGAACAGGAACTCGGCGAGCGCCTTCGCCAGCTCGGTCTTACCCACACCGCTGGAGCCCAGGAAGATGAAGCTGCCGATGGGGCGCTTGGGGTTCTTCAGGCCGCTGCGCGCGCGGCGCAACGCGTCGGCGATGGCCGCGATGGCCTGATCCTGGCCGACGATCCGGCGGTGCAGCTCTTCTTCCATGCGCAACAGCTTGGCGGCTTCGCCTTCCAGCATGGTGTTCACCGGGATGCCGGTCCAACGCGCCACCACGGATGCGATGTCCGAGGCCTCTACCACCTCATCCAGCCCGGTGGATTTCCGCCATGCAGTGTGATCCACTTCGTACTGGCTGGCGAGCTTCAGGCGGTCGCTCTTGACTTCGGCAGCGCGGGCGAAATCGTTGTCCGCATACGCCTTGTCTTCCGTTACTTTCAGCTCAGCCAGCCGTTTCTTTGCCGCCTTCAAGGGCTCGGGCATGGTGAAGAGCGCCACGCGGAGGCCCGCACCGGCCTCGTCCATCAGGTCAATCGCCTTATCGGGCAGGCGCCGGTCTGTGACGTAGCGGTGCGAGAGCCGCGCCGCAGCCACCAGCGCCTCGTCGGTGAACGCGATCTGGTGGTGCTTCTCGTAGCGGTCACGCACACCCAAGAGGATCCCGATGGTGTCATCCACGGTGGGCTCATCCACATAGATCGGCGCGAAACGGCGCTCCAGCGCACTGTCCTTCTCGATGTGCTGCCGGTATTCATCCAGCGTGGTCGCGCCGACGCAGCGCAGTTCGCCGCGCGCCAGCGCGGGTTTCAGCATGTTGCTGGCGTCCACTGCGCCCTGGGCCGCGCCCGCGCCCACCACTGTGTGCAGCTCGTCGATGAACAGGATGACCTCGCCCTCGGCCCGCTGCACCTCTTCGATGGTGGTCTTCAAGCGCTCTTCGAACTCACCGCGGAACCGGGTGCCGGCAATCATGGCGCCCAGGTCCAGGCTCATCAGCCGTTTGCCGATCAGGCTCTCCGGCACATCCTCCTGGACGATCTTCTGCGCCAGCCCTTCGACGATCGCGGTCTTGCCCACGCCGGCCTCACCGATGAGCACCGGGTTGTTCTTGGTGCGCCGGCTCAACACCTGGATCACGCGCAAGACCTCGGCGTCGCGACCGATGACGGGGTCCAGCTTGCCCTCGCGGGCCAGCGCGGTCAAGTCACGGGCGTATTTCTCCAGGGTGCGGTAGCGGCTCTCGGCTTGGGGGGTGCTGGCCTTCTGGCCGCCGCGCCCTTGTTCGATTGCACTCAGCACCATTTCCCGGGTCACGCGCGCCTCGCGCAGCAATCCGGCTGAGAAGCCACCCCGCTCGCCCAGGATGCCCAGCAGCAGATGCTCGGTGGAAACATACTCATCCTGCAAGACTTTGGCTTCTTCGGTGGCCTGATCGATCACGCGTTTGAGGCGGGGGGTGATGAAGACCTGCGCCACCGCTTGCTGGAACATGGCCGGGCCGGAGGTGCGCGGGGTCTTCTGGAGATTGTCCTCCAGGCGCTCCTTGATGATCGGCGCTGGGGCGCCCAGCTTTTCCAGCAGATCGGGAATCAACCCTTTGGGCTGCTCTAACAGCGCCAGGAACAAATGCTCGACATCCACCTGGCTGTGGCTGTGTCGCTGCATGATTTCGTAAGCCCGCATCGCTGCATCTTGCGCGCGCTCGGTGAAACGATCAAATCGCATCATTCAAGATCCTCTTTGCCTTAATTTACCTGCTCTGGCCCACTCTTTTTAGCACGCAAGTGTTAGCGCCCACGTATGAGGGCTTCCGATAGGCTGAACTCTAACAAAACGCAAACACGGCCCGGCGCCCCGGCCGAGGCGCCGGGCCGTTCAAATGGTTAGTAACGCAACACCGCGGCAATGCCGCCCACCTCAATTAAACGCGGGTTGTGGTCCAACGCCGACACCTTCAGCCCAGTATCGATGGCCCGATGCACCAACAGGTTGACCACATCGGCCGAGGCGACCAGCGCGCCGCCGCAATAGGGGCACGCGGCCAGCGCTTCAATGGCCACCGCGCCGCAGCCCGCACACTGGCGGCCCGGCATGTGCAGATCAGGATCCACCAACAACTGATGCACCCGGCCCTGGTGCATCGCGGCCAGTGTGTCGCTCAGTCCGGTCACCGCTGTCCCGCCCTTGCGGGATGACGTGATGACCTCTTCGAGGAGCGCGACCTCTGCCTGCTGTTGCGCCTCTTGAGCCACCTTGAAGGCCTGCTCCCACGCATCCACCGATGCGGCGCTCAAATCCAAGGTGGTTTGGCCCACCACCTTCGCCGCCAACGAACCCGGCAATAGATCTCGGAACTCGGCCAGGTTCCCATCGGTGCCCGAAAGCACGACGCGCGTCACCTTGCGCTGCGCCAGGTAGTCCGCCGCCCACTCGGCCGCTTCTTTCAGGTTATGCTTGGCCTCTTGGTCCTCGTAACGCTGCAGCTTTTGGGCTGCCCAGCCGCCTTGCTTGTGTCGTCGCACCTCAGTGCCTAAAGTTCCGCCAGCCTCTTCCAGCGCGCCGAGATGGTAAACCAGCACCCGCGCACCCTCACGATCGACCATCAGGACGCCGAACCGTTCGTAATTATCCCAGATATCGCTCAAGGGTTTGACATAGGGCCGGCGGCCGACAAAAACCGTGTTGCGCACTGGCACCGGCAGGGTGTAACCGCGCCAGAATTTGCGCGCACCACAGGCAAAACAGGCCACTGCACGGCCCTGGCGATCGTACTCGTGCTCAAAGAAACGCTCGATGCGCTCCGCGTCCGCCGGTGCTGCCCCCTGCTCAGTCGCCTGCGCGAGCAGCTTACGTAACACTGCCTTATGCTCCTCGGTCGACCGATTGTGCCGGTCGATGTTGAGGTACAGGCTCAGGACCGGAGCATCCTCGCTGACAAACTCGGCCAATTCATGCAGATCTTGTTCTTGCATCATCGTTGAAGCTCCTATCTCTGCAAATCTGAAAGATTGGGCCCGCTGGGGTCATCCAGGAACCGCGTCCCGCAGCTTGGCCCAGTCACGGACAAGTTGTTGTTCGCGCTCGGTGAGTTTATCCGGCAGCATGACCCGCACTTTGGCATACAAATCCCCGCGTGCTTCCGAACGCAGCTTGGGCATGCCCTGCCCGCTGAGCCGAAAAACGCGTCCCGACTGGGTCGCAGCCGGGATGCGCAAAGCCATCGGACCTGCCAGGGTTGGCACCCGCACCTCACCGCCCAATAATGCGGCGAATAGATCCACGGGGACTTCGCAATGCAGGTCATCGCCACGACGCTCGAAAGTGGCATGGGGGAGCACCTTGATCAACAGGTAAATATCACCGCGGCCGGCATTACGCCCGCCCGGCAATCCCTCGCCAGCCATGCGCACCTTGGATCCGGTCTTCACCCCGGCTGGAATCTTCACTTCAAGCCGGCGGCCATCGACTTCCATCAGGCGCTGCGTGCCGCTGAAAGCTTCTTCCAGGGTAATCTCGACCTCCTGTTCGAGATCGCGTCCCGCCGCGCCCATCCCGCCGGCACGCTCCCGGCCGGCTGCGCCGGCGGCCATACTACCAAAGATCGCTTCAAAGAAATCCGAAAAACCGGAGCCACCGAACAGGTCGTTAATGTCGCCATAGTCGACCCGCGTGCCGCCGGGCCGCCCGCCCGTCCACTGGTTCCAGTCAAATCCGCCGGACTGGCCGCCAGTCTGCTGCCAGCGCTGATAGTTCTGGCCCAGCTCATCGTACTTGCGGCGCTTTTCAGCGTCGCTCAATACCTCGTTGGCCTCGTTGATCTCCTTAAAACGCGCTTCGGCGGCCTTGTCGCCAGGATTCATATCGGGATGAAACTGACGCGCCAGCCGCCGATAGGCTTTCTTGATTTCTTTTTCGTCCGCGCCCTTATCAACACCCAGAGTCTTGTAGTAGTCCTTGTATTCCATACCCATCTCCTGCGTGGGGCAACCCACTAGAGGAGGCCTTTTGTTAACCAGTATAGTCCCTTGACAGAGCACTGTCAAGGGACTTTTGCACGGGAAGGGTCCGCTTACGGGGCCGGCGTAAGCGCTGGGGCGGGTTGCGTGGGGGTGAACAGATCCCCCGGGAGGATGTAGCTGCTGCTGCCCATCACCGTCGGATAGTTGCCGCTCCAGCTCTGGATGGCCTGCCAACTGATCACATTCTGGTCCAGGCTCTGCGAGATAAGTTTGTTGGCCTCGGCCTGGGCCTGCGCCTTGATGCGGATGGCCTCGGCATCCGCGATGGCCTTCACGCGGATGGATTCCGCCTCACCCTCGGCGACGCCGATGCGCTCGAGTTTCTGGCGCTCAGCCTCAGCTTGCGCCTGGGTGATGGTGCGCTGCTTCTCGAATTCAGCCTGCTTCGCCAGGTTCTCCTTGGTCGCGATGTTTTCCTTCTCGATCTGCTTCTGCTCGACCGCCTTACGGTAATCTTCTTCGAAGTGGATCGACCGCAAGCCGAAGAAGACCAGTTGGATGCCTTCTTTGGCAAACTCAGTTTCGAGCCGAGCTGAAATGTCTTGCTGCGCCTTCTCGACGTTGCCCGAGTAGAGGTCCGAGGCAATGTGCTGCTTCAGGATGTTGCGCACGTGCACGCGGCTGTTGGCCTTCACAACCTTCTCGACCACCTCGGCTTCCGTGCCCAAGTTGTTGACGATGTCTGTCACCTTGTTGGCATCGATGCGAAACCGGACGGTGAACCGTGCGCGAATCTGTTGGCCGTCGGCCGTCGCAGTGTCCACTTCGATATCACGGTAGTCGGCCTGGCTGGTCGACGGATCCTCGCTGGTCTCGTACAGGATCTCCTGCGTGCGGTAAAGGACAGTTTGCTGAATAAAAGGCACTTTCCAGTTCAAGCCGGGGTTAAACACACCGACTGCGCGGCCAAACTGCTTCACCACGGCCACCGAACCCGCTTCGACCTGGGTGAAGGAGTCCATCACGGCCGCGCCGGCCAAGACGAACAGCGCGACGGCCAGCCCGGCAAGCGCGGCCAGGCGGAAACTCGATTTGCCCCGCCGGCTCACCGCAACCACGAGCAAGAACGTAACCAACGCGCCCAGGCCCAATGCACCCAATACCGTCGTGATCAACGTACCCATAAAACGCCTCCCAAAACAGATTCTCTGCCGTCGAGCCCCGTCAGGAGTTCGACGGCGCAAAGCTATTCCTTTATACTGCCAGTCTCCCGGAGCCGATTGACTTTTGGCTCCCGATTCACTGACCCTTATACGGAGAACGCCGCTCCCGGTTTCAGGGGCGGCGTTCCGGATGCTTTCAACCGTGCGTCAAAATCAGGGGATGACCAGCACCTGCCCGGGATAGATCCGATCCGGGTTGGCCAGGTTATTGGCGTTCTGAATCTGCTGCGCCGTCACGCCGAACTTGGCGGCGATCTTCATCAACGTATCGCCCGATTGCACAACATAGGATTGCGTCGGGCTGCCGGCTGCGGCCGTGGCCACGGGCTGCACGGCAGTGCTGCCCGGCGGCAACAGCAGCTTGTCGCCCACCCCGATGACATCCGGGTTGGATAGGTTGTTCAACTCTTGCAGCTTAGCGATCGTGGTATTGAAGCGCCGGGCGATGGCAGCCAGGGTGTCGCCCGCCTGCACCACGTATTCCACAGCCACGCTGGGGATCTTAAGCTGCTGGCCCAACGTCAGGACGTTCGGATCGGCCAGGTTGTTGAGTTGAGCAATGGCTTCCGCCGTCGTGTTGTACTTGCTCGCGATCGAGGCAATGGTGTCACCCGCCATGACGTTGTAGAGGACAAACGCCGTGGACGGCGCCGCCGTCGCCTGGCCCTGTGGATTGATCACCACAGCCTGCGGCGCGGGAGCAGTCGGCGTCGCGATGCCGGCCGGTAAGGGCGTGGCCTGCCCGGTCGTGCCGGGCATCGTCACCTGGGTGAGAGAGACGGGCGCAGTGGATGTCGCGACCACGGTCCCACGCGCCGGTGTCCCGGTGGTCTTGCTGGGCGTCGAGATGGGGCGCTCTTTCTCGCACGCCGTCAGCCCCACACTGATCAGGGCGAGGATGGCAATCACAACCACGAATTTCAGAAATCTGGGCATAGAAGGCCTCCAATGCAGACGAACTAAAATTGCACAAACAGACGCGATTTCCGTGAATGGGCACCATCATACCACACGCACCCGACAGCGTCAACGTATCGCCCTGTCGTTATGAAAATTTCCGCCTCAAATCACCCCAAGCTGACGTCCGACCTGGGCAAATGCGGCCAGCCCCTGGTCCAGGTCAGCTCGGCTATGCGCGGCGGTGTTCATCACGCGGATGCGCGCCAGCCCGCGCGGCACCGTCGGGAAGCCGATGGACATCGCAAAGACCCCCGCCTCAAACAAGGAGCGGCTGAACTGCTTGGCCAGCCCGGCATCGCCCAGCATCACGGGCACGATGGGGGTCTGCGACTTGCCGGTGTCGAAGCCCAACTTCTGCATCTCGCCCCGGAAGTACGCTGCGTTTTCCCACAGCTTCGCCACCAGCGCCTCCGATCCCTCCAGCAGATCCACCGCGGCCAGGCACGCGGCCGTGTCCGCCGGGGTGACGGCGCTGGAGAAGAGGAAGGGCCGGGCTTTCTGCCGGATATAGTCGATGATAGCCCGCTTGCCAGCGATCACGCCGCCCACCACGCCGAACGCCTTGCTCAGCGTGCCCACCTCCACGTCGAACGCGCCGTGGAGCCCAAAATGATCCACGATGCCGCGGCCGCCCCGGCCAAGCACCCCTTCGCCGTGCGCATCGTCCACCATGGTCAGCACGCCGTAGCGGTCGGCCACCGCCATCAACTTGTCCAACGGTGCGATGTCGCCATCCATGCTGAACACGCCGTCCGTGATCACCAGGCCGCGGCGGTAATTAGGCAGGTGCTCCTGGATCTTGGCCTCCAAGTCGGCCGGGTCGCAGTGTTCATACACAATGATCTTAGCGCTGCTGAGCCGCGCTCCATCGATGATCGACGCATGGTTCAGCCGGTCGGAAAAGATCACGTCCTCCTTGCCCACCAGCGGCGCGATCGCTGCCTGGTTGGCCACGAAGCCGCTCTGCACGTAGAGTGCGTCCTCCACACCCTTGAACGCAGCCAGCCGGCGCTCCAGCTCGACGTGCAGCGCCTGCGTGCCCGCGATCGAGCGCACAGCGGCCGGCCCGACGCCCCACCGGTCGACCGCCGCGGCCGCGGCCTCCTTCATCGCGGGATGGTTCGCCAGCCCCAGGTAGTTGTTGGTGCAGAAGTTCAGCACGCGTACCCCGTCGACGACCATCCACGCGTCGGCGGGCGAACCCATCGTGCGCAGGGTGATCAGCAGGTTGCTCTCGCGCAGACCGTCCATGTCGGCGCGGATGAAGGCGAGTTTGTCGGTCATGGGATCCTCCGGAAGTGAGTGGACAAGGGGTGAAGTAAATGGGTTGGTTGGTTAGTTGGTTAGTTGGTTTGTTGGTTGGTTGGTTGGTAATCTACGTGAATCCGTGTTCTCGTCACGCGACACAGAGGCTCGCGATGATGTCGCGCGCGATTTTGACGCCCAGGATCAGGTTGTCGCCAGAAATGCGCTCATCAATGCCGTGGATGCGGCCGAGATCGGTCCGCTCCATGATGACCGGCGCGAAGCCGTAGGCCGGTGTGCCGCGCTGCCGCCAGTAACGGCCATCGGTGGCGCCCGGCACCAACATGGGAAAGATCGGTGCGGCCGGCAACTGACGGTGCACTGCGATCGTAATGGCATCGGTGAAGGGGCCGGTCAGCGGGGCGACCCCCGAAGGCGGCGAGCTTTCCTGCACTTCGAGCGTGATACGCTCATCCGCCAACCGCCCGCGCAACCAATCCCGAAACTCCGCGGCGTCGGTATCGGGCAACAGACGGCAGTCGATCTCGGCCTCGGCGCGCTCCGGGATCACGTTCACCTTGTAGCCAGCTCGAAGCACCGTCAGGCTGACCGTGTCGCGCAGCATCGCATGGGTGGCCGGTTCAGCCTGCAGGCGCGCCCCGGCCAGGCGCAAAGCCAGCGGGTTGTTCAGCCGCGGCAGGAGAACTGAGGCTGGGAACTTCTGCGTCGGCGCAACCGCCCGGAACATCGCTGCGGCGATCGGGCCGACCCGCAGCGGCCGCGGCTCGGCCAAAACCCGATCCAATGCCTTGAGCAACGTGACGTTGGCGTTATCTCCGTGCGGCATGGAGGCATGGCCAGGTTTGCCGCTCGCAATTAACTTGAGGTGCTGGATCTGTTTCTCGGCCACGGTCAGCCCGAATACCACGCCTGGCCCGAACATGCCCCGGAACCCGCCGCCGCCCTCATCCCAGACCCATTCCGGGTTCAGACCGGCGGCGTGATGCTCGACCAGCCAGCCCATACCCAGCCGGCCGCCGACCTCTTCATCAGGCACGGCCAGGAAGACGATCGGCCGCCGAAAGCGCGCGCCAGACCTGACGAGCGACTCCAACGCCAACAAAAAGATGATCCCCAGGTTTTTGGTGTCCAACGTCCCGCGGCCCCACACAAAGCCATCCGCGATGGCGCCGCTGAAGGGCGGGTGGGTCCATGCGGCGGGCTCCGCACCGACTACATCGATGTGATGGTTGAGGAGCAGCGGCCGCAGCGGCTCACTGCCGGGGATCTGCGCCAGCACCAGGCCGCGGCCGGCGGCCGGCTCCATGACCGTCACATCGGTCGTGATGCTGCGTGTGCGGATCTGATCACGCAGCCACTGCGCGGCCGCCAGCTCGGCGCCGGGCGGGTTGGTGGTGTTAAACTGGACATAGCGGCTGAGGACGGCCATCGCCTCGCGGCCCAGCGCCTCGTCAGCCAGGGGATTCCCGTTCTCAGGGCTGATCATCGCGAACTTCCACTCCGATATACACTTTCTCGTTCTCGCAGCCGAATACCAACGGGAGCGTTGAAGACTTCGAGGCGCATTGTACCACACTCACCGTATCCCGCGTAACCATCCTGACGCAAAACAAAAAGGTCGGAGGCCTCGCCATTGAGACCCCCGACCCGTTCAAGCCTGACAGCGCTGCCGCTTGCTGCGCTTACGCCTAGATGTTGTACAGCGCCGGCCGCTTGCTCTGGCGGATCGCCCAAACGATGCCGGCCAGCAAGACCACCATGACGATCGCCAACTGCCACGAGATGCCCTGGGAGCGCACGACGATCGGGGCGATGATCAAGCTGATCAGGTTGATAACCTTGATCAACGGGTTCAGGGCCGGGCCGGCGGTGTCCTTCAGCGGGTCGCCGACGGTGTCCCCGACGATGCTGGCCTTGTGCGCATCCGAGCCCTTGCCGCCGAAGTGGCCTTCCTCCACCAGCTTCTTGGCGTTATCCCAAGCGCCGCCGGCGTTCGACATGAACACTGCCAGCAGTTGGCCGGAGAGGATCACACCCGCCAGGAAGCCGCCCAATGCCTCGGCCTTCAGGGTGAAGCCGACAAGGATCGGGACCAGCACGACGATGATGCCGACAGGCAGCAGCTCACGCTGCGCGGCCTGCGTGGAGATCGCCACGGCCTTCCTGTAGTCCGGCATCGTCGTGCCTTCGCGCACACCGGGCACGTCGAATTCCTTACGCACGACCGAGACCATGCCGTTAGCGGCACGGGACACGGCCTTCACCAGCAGCGCGCCGAACAGGATCGGGATCGCGCCGCCGATCAACAGGCCGATGAAGACGCGCGGGTCGGCAACATTGATGCCCGTGATGAGCTTCTCCGCAGCAAGCTGCCCTGCCGCCACCATCTCCGTCTGCACCAGCCGAATGTCGGTGATGAAAGAGCCGAACAGGGACACGGCCGCGATCACGGCTGAGCCGATGGCCACGCCCTTGGTGATCGCCTTGGTGGTGTTGCCCACCGCGTCAAGATCGGTCATGATCTTGCGCGCCTTGTCGGGCATGGAGGCCATTTCGCCGATGCCGTTGGCGTTGTCGGAGATCGGGCCGAAGGAGTCCATGGAGACCAGGTTGCCGGCGTGCGTCAGCCAGCCAATGCCGATCAGCGCCACGCCGTAGATGATGTACGCCCCGCCCAAATGGCCGTAGATCAGCACAGAGGTCATGATAGACGCGGCGATGCAAAGCACCGACCAGGTGCTCGATTCATAGCCTTCGGCCAGACCGCTCAGGATGGTGGTGGCCGGGCCGAATTTGGTGCTCTTGGCAATCTCCTGCACCGGCGGCTTGTCGGTCGCGGTGAAGTACGCGGTCAGGCGATTGACGATGACGTTGAAGATCACACCCATCGTCACCATCGCGGCCGGCTGCCACCAGTTCACGTCGTGAAGGCGAATGTAGACGAAAGCGAGCAGGAACGACAGGCTGATAGTGATCACCGAGGAGACTTCGTAGGCGATCTCCATGCTGTGCCAGGCATTGCCCTTGGCCACCGTGCGCTCCCAGACCGGCACGGAGAAGGTGCCGATGATGGAGCTGATGACGCCGATGGCGCGCACGAGCAGCGGGAAGACGATGAAGTAGACGTTGCCAGTCAAGGCCATCAGCGCAATGCCCAGGATCAACGTCGAGACGATGGTCACTTCGTAGGACTCGAAAATGTCGGCGGCCATACCGGCGCAGTCACCGACGTTGTCGCCCACCTGGTCGGCGATGACGGCCGCGTTGCGCGGGTCGTCTTCTTCCAGGCCCTCTTCGACTTTGCCCACCAGGTCGGCGCCGACATCGGCCGCCTTGGTGTAGATACCGCCGCCCACGCGCATGAACATCGCCAGCAGCGTGCCGCCGAAGCCGAAGCCCAGCAACACGTCAGGCGCCGCGGCGCCGAAGATGATGAAGATCGAGGTGCCGCCCAACAGACCCAAGCCGTCGGTCAACATGCCGGTGACGGTGCCCGAACGGTAAGCGATCCGCAGCGCATCGCCGAAGTTGCGCATTGAAGCAGCCGCCACGCGGATGTTGCCCTGCACGGCCATGCGCATGCCCAACTGGCCGACGATCAGCGAGAAGGCCGCGCCCAAGACAAAGGCCCCGGCCCGACCGAATGCGATGACGATGTTGGCATTGTCACCGAACATCTTGATGGCGGCCGCGGTCGGCGGCGCGATCCAGGCGCTTCCAAATAATGCGAAGACCAAGATGCCAACAAATGGCAGAATGGTCTTCAACTGACTGCTCAGATACGCATCGGCGCCCTCCTTGATGGCGGTCCAGATGCGGATCATCGCCTCCGTGCCCTTATCCTCTGACATCACGTTGCGGAACAGCGAATAGGCGTAGATCAGGCTAAGGACGGCGATAACGAGCACACCGTAGATCGCACTGATCTCAAATGAGGTTAGATTAAGTCGACCCATAAGAACTGACTGGCCTCCTGTATGAATATGATAGCGCCGAAATACCGTTACGGTCACACCTTAACAAGGACGCAACAGCGTCCCATCATAAAGGTGGCGGCCTGAATTGTCAAGTACTTTCCAGTTTCGGTTTCGGGCCGCGAAGGCGACTTTTGACACCTCATCGGTATGGGGGGATAATGTCCGTACTTGAAAATAAAGCCTGAAAGATAAACACATGTCCAGCAACCCGATCTCACAGTCACCGATCTCGCATCCGTCCCCAAACGCTGCAGACCTGCCACCCGCGGCCCTGGTCGATTCGCCCGCGGCGTTTCAGGCTATGCTGGATGACATCAGCGGTGAGCCCGCGCTGGCGCTGGACACTGAGTCAAACAGTCTCTACCGCTACTTCTATAAAGTATGCCTGATCCAAATCAGCACCTCACGGGCCGACTATCTCGTTGATCCTCTGCGCTTGCCGGATATCGCCCCCCTGGGCACATTGCTTGCCGACCCGACCCGGCTGAAGATTCTCCACGCGGCCGAAAACGACATCTTGATGCTGAAACGCGATTTCAGCTTTGCGTTCGCCAACATCTTTGATACCATGCTGGCCGCTCGGATCCTGGGCTGGCCCCAGGTGGGCCTGGCCGCATTGTTGGCGCAGCGCTTCGGCCTCACGCTGGACAAGCGGGAGCAGTTGACTGACTGGGGCCGCCGGCCGTTGACGCCAGCCCAGCTCAGCTATGCCCGACTCGACAGCCGCTATCTCCTCCCGCTGCACGACGTGCTGGTCGTGGAGCTGCAAACGCGTCGGCGTGGGCGCGAGGCGCAAGAGGCGTTCGAGGCCCTGACCCAGGTGGTCTACGTCGAGAAGCCGTTCGACCCAGACGGCTTCTGGCGTACGAAGGGTGCGCGGGATCTCCGCCCGGCCGAATTTGCCGTGCTGCGCGAGCTTTATTTGTGGCGCGACAGCGCGGCGCGTGCGCTGGATCGCCCGCCCTTCAAGGTGCTCGGCGATGATAGCCTGGTGCAACTGAGCCAGCGCCAACCGCAAAGGTTGGCCGACCTGCACCTGAGCCCGCGCCAGATCGAGCAGTTTGGCCGCGCACTCCTCGATGCGATTGCGCGGGGCCGGGCGGCGCCCGCCCCGC
The DNA here is from genome assembly GCA_026645775.1 of Anaerolineae bacterium. Classification (GTDB taxonomy): domain Bacteria; phylum Chloroflexota; class Anaerolineae; order CG2-30-64-16; family CG2-30-64-16; genus MO66. Next base: position 11,637 of record JAPKMS010000035.1, on the reverse strand, counting down.
AGCCGCCAGCTCGCAATCATGACGGGAATGGCCGCCCCGACCCGGAGACGTTGGCCCGTTTCGACCGACTGCGCGCCTGGCGCACACAGCGCGCGGCCGAACGCGCGGTCGACACCGACATTGTGTTGACCAATGACACGCTCATGACAATCGCCCGCGCCGCCCCTGTCTCGCTGGAAGCCCTGGCTGCCTTGCACGTGATGGGGAGCTGGAAACTGGAAGAGTACGGCGGCGACGTCCTCCGGACCCTGCACGGATCATGACCTACACAGATATCCGCCTGGGTGACATCGTGCAGATGCGCAAACCGCATCCGTGTGGAAGCACGCAATGGGAAGTCGTCAGGCTGGGCGCCGACATCGGCATCCGCTGCAGCCGCTGCAGCCGCCGCGTGCTCCTCCCGCGCACTCAGTTTCTGCGCCAGGTAAAGACACTGGTCAGCCCTGGAACCCAAACTGATAGTCAAATGTCGGAGATTCAATGACCCAGACGACAGACCGCGGCTTCGGCTCGGTGCTTACCAACCGGCACTTTCGCTCACTGTGGCTGGCACAGTTGCTGGCGCAGACCTCGCAGCATGCGATTCACTTCATCCAAATGGTGCTGGTTGAAAAACTAACCGGCTCTGCAGTGCAGCTTGGCATCACCATCCTGGCCTTCACGCTGCCTGGCATCATCTTCAGCCCTGTAGCTGGGGTGATGGTCGACCGCTTCCCCAAGAAATGGATCCTGGTCGGCTCCAACCTAACGCGCGTGGTTTTCGCCACCAGCTATATTCTAGTCCTGCATTTCTTACACGGCACCTGGGAGCTGTTGGCCATCTATGCCATCACCTTCCTAACGGCCTCCGTAGCCCAATTCTTCAGCCCGGCTGAAGCCGCCACCATTCCGCTTCTCGTCGGTGAAGAGCACCTGCTGGCCGCAAACTCTCTGTTCACGCTGACCATGGCCCTATCACAGATAATCGGCTTGGTGGTGCTGGGACCGCTGGCCATCAGCCTGCTGCAAGTTGAAGGCGGCTTTGTCCTGATCGCCCTCATGTACTTGGGGGCCGCGCTTTCAGTCTCCACCTTGCCCGGAGCCAAGTGGAAGCAGGGTGCCCGGCACATCGAAATCTCGGGGTGGCGCCAGCTCTGGACCGATTTCCGCGAGGGCTTCCACTTCGTCTCGGGGCAGCACAAGATCCAGGCAGCCATGGTGCAACTGATCACCATCACCACCCTGGTCATGGTGATGGCCATGCTGGCCCCGGGCTTTGCGGCCCGGGTGTTGGGCATGCAGCCCGAAAACGCCGTGATCGTGTTCGCGCCGGCCGGGGTCGGGATGCTCCTGGCGACCATCGCCATTGGCCGATGGGGCCACGTGCTGCGCCGCGTCAAGTTCAACTACTTCGGCCTGGCGCTGGTGGGCATCGCCTTCGCCGGGATGGGTTGGGTCAGTCTGGATTATCAGCGCCTGCTGCGCCCGATCCTACACGTCTACCCCCAGGCAGCTTTCAGCCTCACCACGGCAACGATGGCGCTGGGACTGGTGTTAGGATTGTGCCTGGCGAGTGTCAACATCCTGGCACAGACCACGCTACAGCAAGAATCGCCGCCCTACATCCGCGGGCGCGTCTTCTCGGTGCAGTTCATGCTCAACAACCTGATCGGCATCCCGCCCATGCTGGTGTTGGGCGGCGCCGCCGACAAGATCGGCATCCCGCACGTGATGGAGTTGGTCGGCCTCTTCACGATCCTGCTCGCCGGCCTCAGCTTTCTGATCGATCGCTCCAACTTCTTCCTGGGCCGCACGGCAAAGCGATCTGGGGCCGCGCCGGACACCCCTGCTATCCCCGAAGACCTGCCTGCTGACCGCCCAACGGGGCTCTGATTTGACACTACTGGCAGCGAACGGGTATAATTGCCGGACTTATGCGGGTGAGACTTGGCGTCTGTCTCGCCTGTTTTTTCTGTCTGCAAACCAACAGCGAAATTGACGCGATAGGAGTATTCGATTCATGTCTACCAAGCGAACTTATCAGCCCAAGAGCCGACGCCGCATGCGCGTCCATGGCTTTTTTAGCCGCATGAGCACGCGCGGCGGCCGCAACGTGTTGCGGGCGCGCCGGGCGCGTGGCCGCAAGCGTCTGACGGTGTGAGCTGCTTGCGGATTTTGGATTGCGGATCGCGGATGCGGAATTCAAGAGCCGAACCGCACGCTGCAATCGCTTGTCCGCAGTGGAGTCTCGCGTGAATCGCCGCTACAGCCTGCGCGACACGGCGCGGTTCCGACAGATACGGCAAGAAGGCGCCAGCCAAGCGCATCCGCTGATGGCGCTCTACTACCTGACGAACCAGGAATCTTTCAGTCGGTGTGGCTTCACCGTCACCCGGCGCATCGGCAAAGCGGTTGATCGTAACCGGGCACGCCGCCGCCTGAGCGAGGCGGTGCGCAGCTTGTGGGACCTGGTGCCGCCCGGCTGGGATCTGGTGTGGATCGCCCGGCCAAGCATCAAACAGGCTGAATTCTCGGAGTTGCAAAGCGCCTGTGCCCGCCTGCTCCGGCGGGCACATTTGCTCAAAGCGCTGAACGAAAACACACAGCCCGATGGCGCGCCGGCCGACGGCTGCCGGCCCACCGACCCAGTTGTGCCTGGTCAGGAAAATTAGCGTGAAGTTGGCGCTTCTAGGCCTGATTCGATTCTACAAGCGCTGGATTTCCCCAGCGCTGCCGCCAGCGTGCCGGTTCACGCCTACGTGTTCTGAATACACGTACCAGGCGATCGAGAAATACGGCGCGCTGCGCGGGAGTTGGCTGGGCCTGCGGCGGTTAAGCCGGTGTCATCCCTGGCACCCCGGCGGCTACGATCCTGTTCCTTGACCGGTCGCAAATGGGAAGTTACAAACTGGCTGCTTTGCCAGCCACTTTCACCCTGAAACCAGTCACTCGGAAGGAGTGTTACCTAGCGTGAATAAAAAACTCCGCACCCTGCTCTTGGTCGCGGTTCTGCTCATGGCGGCCTTTGTGTTGTCGGGCTGCAGCATCCCACGGGGCCAAATTGATCTAAACAACCCGCCCGGGGCATGGGAGCAATTCATTGTCTACCCCTTGGCCAAACTGCTGATCGCCCTCAATAAAGGCATCTCCGGCCTTGGCATTCCCTACAGCTACGGCTGGGCCATCATTATCTTCACGATCGCCATCAAGCTCGTGACCTTGCCCTTGACCCTGAAGCAGCTCCAATCCACCAAGGCCACGCAAGAACTCCAACCGAAGCTGCGCGAGTTGCAGGAGAAATACGGCAAGGATCGGCAAAAACTGGCTGAAGAGCAAACCAAGCTCTACCAGGAAGCCGGCATCAACCCGCTCGGTGGGTGTTTGCCGCTGTTAGTTCAGTTGCCGGTGCTGTGGGGCCTCTACCAGGCGCTCTATGTGCTGGCCAACCCCAGCGTAAACGAGTTGACCGGCGCCAAGTTCTTCTGGATCCCGGACTTGTCCTACCCGAGCTTGACGGTGGGGACAACCTGGATCATGGAGAGCTACAAGACACAGGACTGGGGGAAGCTGCTCGTCTATTTCAGCCTGCCCATCTTCATGCTGATCACTCAGATGCTCCTGCAGAAGATGTCGACGCCGGCCAAGTCTGGCAAGGGCGGCAAGCAAGACTCTCAGGCTCAGATGATGGGCCAGATGATGTTCCTGATGCCCATCATGTTCGCTTACATTACCCTGGGCCTGCCTTCGGGCCTGACGCTCTACTGGTCGGTCTCCAACCTTTTGAGCATCGTCCAGCAATACTTTGTCACCGGTTGGGGCTCATTGGCGGACTGGTTCCCCTTCCTGCACGGACGGGAACCGGCCCTGGCGACCATCGCCACGGCCGAACCGACCATCATTGAAGAGATGCCCGAGAAGCCGATCAAGCGCCGCCGCCGTCGGAAGTAATGTGTCCGACCCCTGGCGCACGATGTCTACTTGAGGAAGTAAACGCATGACAGTGGAAAAAAGCGGAGAATTCCGCGGCAAAACAGTTGAGGCCGCGATCAGCGCCGGTCTGCTGGCGCTGAAGGTATCGCGCGAGGAAGTTGACGTCGAAATCATTCGGCAGGGCAGCCGCGGCGTGCTGGGCATCGGCGCTGAAGATGCCGTGGTGCGGGTGTTCACGCTGCGCGCCACCCCGGTTGAGCCGCAGCCGGCAGCCAAAGCTGAGCCCAAGCTTGACCCTGAGCCCACGGTTCGCGCTGCGGCCCCCAAAGCTGAGCCGCGTTCCGCCTCCCAGCCCAGGCCGGCGCCCAAACAGAATGACGTCAAAGCGCCGCTGGCTGCGCCCACACCGGCCAACGGCGACGCCAAGGATAGCGCGGCCGCTCAGAAGGGGCGCGAGCTCCTCTTGGGCCTGTTGGAGCAGATGGGTCTCAGGGCCAACGTCGAAATCATCCAGCAGAGTGATGCGGAAGCCAACGCCGATGACCGGGCCCTCGTGCTCAACATCGTCGGCGAGGACCTGGGTGTTTTGATCGGGCGCCAGAACGAGACGCTGGCCGCCTTGGAGTTCATCACCCGCTTGATGACAAACCAGCAGACCCACAGCCGCACTGGCTTTGTGGTTGACGTGAACGGCTACCGCGCCAAGCGCGCCGAATCGTTGCGACGGCTGGCGCTCCGCATGGCCGAACAGGTCGCGCAAAACGGCCGCACGATAGCTATGGAACCGATGCCGCCCGCCGAACGGCGCATCGTCCACCTGGCGCTGCAAGATCATCCGACTGTTGCCACCCAGAGCGTGGGCGAAGGCGATCGGCGCAAGGTCACGATCCTGCCCAAAAAGGGCTGAGCCAACCTACAACAAGTGACCGGTGACTTCCTGGTTACTTGTGACTCGGTGCATCGCAACGCCGGTCCTCGAAAGTCGAGGACCGGCGTTTTCGTTGACCCGCCCTGGGGACTATGTTACAATACCCGCGGCCGTCGGCCTGGGCCTGACCCACTGTGAGGAAAAACCTTTGGCGATCGATTTCTTAGCAATTGGGCATATCACGCATGACCGGACACCGGATGGCTTTCGCCTGGGCGGCACCGTGTCGTTTGCAGCGGTCACCGCACGGCGGCTTGGCCGGCAGCCCGGCATCATCAGCCGCGGCACCCCGGAAGGGTTGAGTGATGGTGCGGAGCCCTCCGCGGCCCCCGTGAAGCTTCTGACAGGGACGCCGGGCAGCGCGTTGGCGGGTATCCCGATCTACTTGCAGCCGTCCAAGGTCAGCACGCGCTTCGTCAATATCTACCGTGGGGGACAACGCACCCAAATGATCGAGGCATGGGCCGAGCCGGTGGCGCCGGAACTACCCCCGGCCTGTGCTGCCGCCCCAGTGGTCTTGCTCGGGCCGGTGGCGCGCGAGGTGCCCTCAGCCTGGCTGACCCTCTTCCCAAACGCCCTGATTGGCGTCACCCCGCAAGGATGGATGCGCCAATGGGATGCGGCCGGGCACGTCAGCCCGACGCACTGGGCCGACGCGGCCGTTTATTTGCAACGCGCTGACACCGTCATCCTCAGCCGCGAAGATGTCGGCGGCGACGGCGCCTACATCGCAAACCTCGCGAGCCAGACGCGCTTGCTGGTGGTGACAGACGGCTGGCACGGCGCCACGGTATATCAAGCCGGCGCCAGTCGGCAGATTCCACCGCGAGCCGCCTCCGAGGTTGATCCGACCGGCGCCGGCGATGTTTTCACCACGGCGTTTCTGATCCGTTTCGCCGAGACCGGTGATCCGCTCGTCGCGGCACGCTTCGCCAACGTTGTTGCCTCCATGTCGGTAGAAGCGCCCGGTATGGAAGCCATCCCTTACCGTGGCCAGGTGGATGCGTGGCTGGCGCATCACGGATAGGCAAGCCCGATCCCTGGCACAGAACGAGACAATCGTGACCCGCATTTACGCTTTCGCCAATCAAAAAGGTGGGGTGGGCAAGACCACCACCGCCGTCAACCTGGGCGCATACCTTGCCGAGCTGGGCCGCCGCGTGCTGTTGGTGGATGCCGATCCGCAGGCTAACGCGAGCAGCAGCCTGGGCGTCGATCCGGCCGACCTACCGCTCTCACTCTACGACGCGCTGATCCGGCGCCGGCCGCTGGCGGCGACCATCCGGTCCACCCCCCTGCCGGGCCTGGCGCTTGTGCCCAGCGCCCCGGCCCTGGCCGGCGCCGAAGTTGAGATGGTGTCTATGCTGGCGCGCGAGTTTCTGTTGCGCCGGGCCCTGGAAACCATCAACGGCCAATACGATCATGTGCTAATCGACTGCCCGCCCAGCCTGGGGCTGCTGACGGTCAACGCGCTCACATCAGCATCCGATGGCGTGATCGTGCCCATCCAGTGCGAATATCTGGCCCTGGAGGGCCTGGGGCGCCTGTGGCAGACCATCCAATTGGTGCGCGAAAGCTTGAACCCGCAGCTCTTCATCAGCGGCATGGTGCTGACCATGTTCGATTCGCGCACCAATCTGGCCGAACAAGTCGTCAGCGAGGTGCAAAGCCACTTCCCGGATCAAGCGTTCCGTACGGTGATCCCGCGTAATGTTCGGCTCAGCGAAGCGCCCAGCTATGGCCAGACCATCCGCACCTATGCGCCTAATTCGGCAGGCGCGCAGGCTTATCGGGCGCTGGCGCAGGAGTTTTTGGCCCGCGAAGCCGCGGAGGGCGAGGCGGTCGCCACCAGCGAAACAGGGAGGATCGGAGCATGACCACACCGACCCGCGGCCTGGGCCGCGGCCTGGACGCCCTCATCCCGACTGCTGCTGGAAAGCCGGACGCGACGCCCGCAGCCACCTCGGCTCCCGGCATCCTTCAGGTTGCCATCGACGACATCATCCCCAACCCGCGCCAGCCCCGCCTGTACATCGCGCCGGATGCGCTGGATGAGCTGGCGGCCTCTATTCGCGAGCATGGCCTGATCCAGCCGTTGATCGTCACCCGCGCCGCGCCCACGGCTCGGGCCCACTACGAATTGATCGCGGGGGAGCGCCGGTGGCGCGCCGCGCGCAAAATTGGGCTGGCGACCGTATCGGTGCTGGTGAAAGAGACAACGCCGCAGGAATCGCTGGAGTTGGCGCTGGTGGAGAACATTCAGCGCGCCGACCTGAACGCGCTGGAAGAGGCTGAGGCGTTCCAGACGCTGATCACCGAGTTCAAGCTGAGCCAGCAAGAGGTCGCCGACCGTGTGAGCAAAAGCCGGACCGCGGTGGCTAACATCGTGCGGCTGCTGCGGCTCCCCGATCAGGTCAAGACGCTGCTGGCGCAGGGCACGCTGAGCGAAGGGCACGCCCGCGCGCTCTTGAGCCTGGCCGATGACGCGCAGATCATCAAGGCTGCTGAGCAGGTGGTCGCGCGTGAGCTGACGGTGCGACAAACCGAAGAATTGGTGCGCCGGCTGCTTGCGGCCGCGCAGCCCACCCCGCCGGTCGATCCCCCCGCCGAGGCCGATGACCCCGATGCGAGCTACACCCGCCACCTGGAAGATGCCTTCCGCACGGCCCTGGGCACCAAGGTCGCGCTCACGCGCGGCCGCAAGGGCGGCAAGCTGACCATTTCCTTCTTCTCTGACGAAGAGCTGCAAACGATCTACGAGCGGATCGTCGGCACAGACTGACGCGAGGAGGCCTGGTTTTGCAACCTGGCCGCCATCTCCTAGCGCAACACCCGCTCGTCCCCCACCCGCCGCGTGACCTTCCGTTCGTCCAGGTGTTCCATGATCGCCAAGGCGTATTTACGGCTGGTGTTGAACTCGTCGCGCACCTGGGCTACGGTCATGCTGCCGTGCGCCTTCATGAACGCCACGATGCGCTTGACCATGTCGTCGTAGGTCTCGCGCAGGAACAGCACGTCCTCGCTCAGCCGGACCAACACGCCCTGGTGCAGCAGCGCGCCGATGATCTCGCCGTCGGTTTGAGCCAGGCTCTCGGCCATCGAAGGGGGCGTGAACGGCTGGCGCCGGAAAGCCGCCAGGAGCGCGTTGACGCGCGCGGCCTGGGCGGGAGTAAAAGCGATGCGATGGCTGGGCCGGCACAGAAAGTCGCCCGCCTCAGCCAACACGCCCTGGCCGACGGCGTAGACGATGAGCTCGTTGAACAACTTGGGCGGCCACGCCTTGTCGCGTCCCTGCACGCGGCTCTTGAGTTCCTCCCGCGGCATGCCGGGGCGTAAGGGAAACTGCGCATGATAGTCGCTCAGCGCGGTCGACATCCGCTCGGCCAAACGATGCCAGCCGCCCAGTGAGATCGCCGGGGTGGCGCTGCGGCTGAGGGGCGCCTGCGCTACGCCCAAGGGAATCACCTGCCCCGCGGCGATCAGCGCCTCCAGCACCGCGTCGGCCGTGCTGGCTTCCAGGCCGGCCTGCTCCACCGCGGTCTTGATCGGCGAGAGCTCCTGGAGCGCGAGCGCATGCAGCAAGAGTTCATCGGGGGTGCCGCGGGCCAGCATTTCCAACTGGGCGATGACTTCGGGCCGCATCCGCCGCCAGCGACGCTGGGGATGGGGGTTCACCACGTTGCCGCCGCCCAGGGTCATGCTGGGGGACGCCTGGCGGATGATAAAGCGATCGCCCGCGGCGACCGCCACGGGGCCTTCGAGCGCCAACTGCACCCAGCCTGTAGCGCCCGGCTTGAGCTGCTCGGCATCCAGCAGGCGCACCCGTGCGGGCACTTCGGCCGCGCCGCTGAAGAAATCCACCCGCTGGCTGTGCCGCAACGGCGGCTGCCCGCTATCGCCGACTACCGTGCGCAAGCGGACATCCACCAGCGTTGTGGGTTGCAGTTGGCCCGGTCGGGCCACCACCATGCCGCGCACCAATTGGTCGGGATGCACGCCGGTCAGGTTGATGGCCACGCGGCTGCCCGGCAGGCAGGTCTCCACCGAGCGCTTGTGCATCTGCAAGCCCCGGATACGCGCCCGCAGTGCATCTCCGCCCGGCCGCGCCAACGAATAGCCGCTGCCGGGCACGATCTCGACCTCATCACCGACGCGAAAGGGGCCATCGCTCAACGTGCCGGTGACAACGGTGCCAAAGCCGGGCACGCTGAACGCCCGGTCGATGGGCAGCCGCGGCTGGCCGCGGTCGAGCCGCGGCGGCGCCTGCGCCAACGCATCGGCCAACGCCTGCTGCAGTGCATCCAGCCCGGCCCCCGTGCGTGCAGAGACGGGCACGATGCGCACCTGCGCCAGGCATGTATCGCGCAACGTGGTGCGCAGGTCGGCCTCCACCAGCTCGGCCCAGCCCTCTTCGGTCACTGCATCCATCTTGGTGAGGGCCACGACGCCGGCCGGCACCTGGAGCAGATCGAGGATCGCGAGGTGCTCTTGGGTTTGCGGCATCACGCCTTCATCGGCCGCGACCACAAACAACGCAGCATCGATGCCACCTACCCCGGCCAGCATATTCTTGATGAAGTCGATATGCCCAGGCACATCGATCACGCCGACTTGTTCTCGGCCCGTTCCGGCCGGCGCGTTGCTGGGAGGCGGCAAGGTGAGCCATGCGAACCCCAGGTCGATGGTCATCTCGCGCTCTTTTTCCTCGCGCAAGCGATCGGGGTCGATTCCCGTCAGGGCATGCACCAGGGTGGATTTGCCGTGGTCAACGTGGCCAGCCGTGCCAATCACCCGCATGACAGCCTCAAACCTCCGGCTTCGGGCGTGCGCTCACCCCGGTGCTGATCGCATCCAACAGCTTCTGAGCATTTTGCAGTTGCGCGCTGCCGACGGCCTCATGCAGCCGCCACAACGCTTCTAGCTCGCGCTGCACCAGCGCGGCCTGCTTTTCGATCGGCGGGAAGCGCTCCGCGAGTTTTTGGTTCACCTTGAGCTGTTCTTGGATGACATAGTCCCAGCGCAGCGATTCCTTCTTCCAGCGCTGCTCATTTTCCGCCTGCCATTCGGCCAACTCTTTGCGTTGCCGTTCTTCGGCCAGCCGCTGCAGTTCGGAAACCTGTTTCTGGCCGTGCGTGATCGTGGCCTGAAATTCTTCAAGCGACTTGAGCGCCCGGCCCACAGCTTCATGGCGCGTCTCGAAGTTGCGCAGCCGCACGATCTGCTTCTCGATCAGGTCTCGTTGCAGGCTGAAGTCCTGGGCCCACAGCCCAACCTGGCGCGTGCGCTCGACATCGGTCAGCTTCTGAGCATCGATGAAGGCCTGCTGGTCCTGGCGCAACTGATCGGGGATGGGCTGGATGCGTTGCAGCTCCTTTTCCATGCGTTGCAGACGCTCTTCGAGAACCGGCACGCGTGCGCCCGTCATATCGATGCGCTTGAGCAGTTCGACGCTCTCGGCCTGAATCTGGGCGATGCGTTTGTTATCTTGGGCGCGCTGCTCGATCATGTAGGGTACCGTGCGCGTGCGTTCATCCAGATCTTTGCTGACGTTGTTGACCGATTGGCGCATGGCTAAAAGCATCTCGCCGAGGCGCTGATCTTCAGCCTGGCGCATCACCAGGTCCTCTTCGATGCGCGTCAGGCGCGAGAGTTCCTTGCGCACCTCAGCCACACTGCGCCCAAGCGCCTCCCGATCGGCGCCCCGAGCGCGTTCGGCTTCGCGTTCGGCCTGCAGCCGCGACTCGGTCTGCTTGTCGAGCAAAACCACTACTTCGCTCTTAAGCTGTTGCAGCGACTGCTCAATCTGCGAGAAGCGCGTCAGTTGCGCTTGCGTGCTTGCCAGGCGGCTCTCCAGATCCTGAAGCCGTCTCGACTGTTCCTGCCGCTCGACAAGGACGCTTTGCAGACGCTGATCGAGTTTCGCGAGCTCTTCGCGGTCGCGCCGGTGTTCTTCATCCAGCCAAGCCACCATTTGGCTCAATTGTGTTAGATCCATAAGCCTCTATCCATCATTGATCAAGCCCGACGTTTTCCAGCGGCCGCCGGGCCGACGACGGTTTATTCGTTCAGCTCGACAATGGTGTTCGTCCCGAGGAAGACCACCCGCTCACCGATATTTGTGGTGCGATCGGCAAACCGTTCGAGGTTGTGGGCCACCCATAGCAGATACGTCGCGCGCGTAATCACCCGCGGATCGGTCATCATCATGACCAGGAGCTCACGATAGACCTGATCGTTGAGCTGATCCACTTCCGAATCGCGCGCAGCGACGCGGCGTGCTGCGTCTGTATCACCGCGAATGAACGCATCGATCTGCCCCATGAGCATTTCGCGGCTGATCTCGGCCATGCGCGGGATATCGATCAGCGGTTTAAGCGTCGGCTGGTCCAGCAGCCGCAACGCCAACACAGCGATCCCCTTGGCATGATCGGCCATGCGCTCCAGCTCGGATGCGATGCTGGCAATACAGAAGATCATACGCAGATCACGGGCAACAGGCTGCTGGCTGGCGATCAAATACAAACACTGCTCTTCTACTTCACGCTGCATCAAATTGATCGTCTGGTCGTCGGTGATCAGCTCCCGGGCCAGCTCGTCATTGCGCTCTGCCAGCGCCCAGACCGCTTGTTCCTGGGCCTTGGCGACCTTCATGCCGAGACTGAGCAACGACTCCCTCAACGCAGTTAATTGAGTATCAAAACTCTCGCGAGTCACAACGCAGCTCCTTTTGTGAAAGCGGATGGGGGGGTATTATAGCATCCTTTGCGTCTCAGCTAAAACCGCGGCGGCCCAGCCCAGCG
>JAPKMS010000356.1 GCA_026645775.1 Anaerolineae bacterium | reverse complement strand
GGTATCAACGTAAGGTGCGACGGGGGATGCCGGCCGACTGTGGAGATGATAGCACAGGTGGGAGTGACCGTAAAGTTGTATTGAGTGGTGCGGGGATGGAGCTGCGCTCTCCGGCCGGCCACCCCCATTCGCCCTCGCCGTGCTCTACCCCACCAACCGATCGGCGACCCCAACCAACCGCGCCTCATCCCACCGCTCCCCACTGCGCAGCGGCCATTCGCCGCGCAGCACCGCCCGCCACGTCGCCGGCACCGCATCCAGCCCGTACGCCGCGCCGGCCAGCGCGCCCACCACCGCGCCGGCAGTGTCCGCGTCGTTGCCCAGGTTGACCACCTGCACCACGGCCTCCTCGAACGAATCCGTCGTCAGCAGGCCCCAGACCGCGCTCTCCAGCGTGTGGCGCACCCAACCGCTGTTGGGCAGCTCACTGCGCTGCTTCCGCGGCGCGGCCTCGATGACCTGGTGCAGGGCCGCGGGCGGGTCCGCGTCGTCGACGGCCCGAGCCACGGCCAGCTGCGGCGGGACGCCGCGCACCAGGTGGTAGATGGCCGCGTTGACGAACGCACAGCCGGCGACGCAATCGTCGTGCGGGTGCGTCACCTGGCTCTGTAGGCGACTAGCGGCGAGCAGGGCGGTTAGGTCATTCCAATGCGCCAGGGCGACGGGCCAGCAGCGCATCACCGAACCGTTGCTGGCTGAATCGGGTCTGGCCTCCTGGACGGCCTGCACTGCGACCTGCCAGGTGGCGCCCCGCGCGATGCGGCCGAGCACGTCGCGGGTGTGGATGCCGATGTCCGGCGGACCTGCGCGATACCACTCGACGAAGTGTCCGGCCAGGTTGCCGGCGTCGAGCGGGCGGTGCTCGAGCAGGCTGTCGGCCAGGGCCAGCGCCATCTCCGTGTCGTCGGTGAAGGTGCCTGCCGGCAGCCGGTTCGCCTGCATGGTGCGCACGAGGTGATCCAGTGGGATGGCCCGGCCGAACTCCAGGGGCATGCCGAGCGCATCACCGATCGCCGCGCCGACCGCGGCGCCGCGCAGCCGCTCACGCACGTCGTCGTTCATGATCATTCTCCCACCTTCCAGTAGCGCACGCGGCGCCACTGGCCGTTCATCTCCGGTGAGGCCCGCTCGGCCTTGGCGCTGCCCTGGCGCAGCCGTTCGATCTCGGCAAGCGCCTGCGGGCCGGTCATGCCGTGGCGCACCAGATAGCAGCCGACGATCGTCCCGGTGCGACCGATGCCGCCATAGCAGTGGACGTAGACGCGGTGGCCGGCGGCGATCGCCGCGTCGAGCGTGTCGAGGATCTGCCGCGTCTGCGCCGGCGTCGGGGTGCCCAGGTCTACGATGGGCATGCGGCGGTGCTCCACGGCCACGCCCCTCGCCGCGGCCTCCTCCTGCAGCAGCGCGGCGTAGGGCGCCAGATCGCGGTCTTCCGTGAGGTCGAGGTAGAAGGTGAACCCGGCGTCGAGAAACCGGCGCAGCTTTTCGCGGGCCTCGGCTGTCTCAGCGGCGCCGGGGTACTCGCCGGCGCAGAGTTGGCCGGGGACGACCCAGTAGGAGGCAGGG
>JAPKMS010000355.1 GCA_026645775.1 Anaerolineae bacterium | reverse complement strand
GTCTACTTCGTTCTTCAGCCACGCCCAGGGCAGGCCCGCCTGGCCGGCCAACCCGTCCGCCAGCCGATTCCATTCGCGCGGGATTGCATAGAACCGGACCGCTGGCAGACTGCGCACCGCCGCGCACGCCTGCCAGTACCACCGGTGCAGCGACCGGCTGTTGACCGCGCAGCGACCCGTCATCTGTCCCACCACGATCGCGCTGTCCAACAGAAAGATGGTTTCCTCCGCACCCAGCCGCGCCGCCAGGCCGATCCCCAGCAGCAAGCCCGCGTACTCGGCCTCATTGTTCGTCATCGCCGGCAGTGGCTGCCACTCCCAGCCCGCAATGTGCCCCGCCTCATCTAACGCCACTGCCCCGGCCCCACACGTTGTCGGCGGACGCGGCCCCGGCGCCGGCGACCAGAGCACTCCGCCACTGCCGTTCCCACCGGTATTGTTTTCCAGCGCCCCCGTGCTGCCATCGCAAAAGACCCAGATACGTTTCATGCACCCTCCAGCGCTAGGCTAAGGCTGAGGCCAAGGCGGGACCCCCGTCTCAACCTCAACCTTGACCTCTTCTTTACCCCACCACTCCCTCATACGCGTCCCGCGCACCCATCACGACGCGGGCGAAGATGCGCGCCTGCAGCTCGAAGCAGCGGCGGAGCGTGTTGCGCTCGCCGCTGGGCGTGTGCAGCAGCGGGCTGCTTACGCGCGCCTCGTAGGCCTGGATGATGCGCGGGATCAGCGCCGCGCCCAACTCCACCGGTCGCTGCTCATTGCCCGTGAAGGTGAACTCCGTCGGCTTGAGCTTGCCTGACAGCGCCAGGTCCAGGATCACCCGGTCCACCGCCAACGGCCGAAACTCCTCCATCAGATCCAGCACGAGCGAGGGCCGGTCGTACTGCAGCGCATGGAAGCACCCCAAGAAAGGATCCAACCCGACCAACTGCACCGTAGCCGAGATGTCCTTCTGCAACAGCGCGTAGCCGAAGCTCAGGACTGCGTTGAAGGGATCCGGCGCCGGGTAATATTTGCGACCCTGGAACGACCAACTGCGATCCAACAGCGCGCCCACCGCCGCGAAATAGAACGCGCCGGCCTTGCCCTCGTAACCGCGCAACGTATCCGGGTCGCGTGCCTGGCTGCAATCGCGTTTCATCCGCTCAATGCCATCCACCGCCTGGGCCAGAGTCGCGGCTGTTTCCGTTTTGGCGTCCTTGGCCAGGAACGCCAGTAAGTTGCGTTGGTTGGCCAGCTTGGCCCGCACAATCCCTTTGGCAACCTCGACCGAGCGCCGCTCATCGCCGGCCATTTGCAATTGTGCGTGGCGCAGTTTGGCAAACTTCAGGCCTTCGCCCTTCACCCAGCGGCCGCGAAACGTGCCGTGGTAACTCAAAAACACCACATCCACATCGTTCTGCAGCAGCAGCGCACCCGCCTGGGTGGTGATCTGCACGTTGCCGCACACCACCACTTGCTCGACCTCGCGCACCGGCGCCCGGGTCAGCACCTTATCGGCCATCGTGACCCGCACCTCTTCCCCGTCGCGGCGCACCACCGCGCCCTGTTCCTGGATGTAAAGGATTGTCATCGCCTGCCTCCTGATGGCTGGTAGATTGGTACATTGGTAGATTGGTTTACCACCTTCCCAATCTACCAAGTTACCAATCTCCCAAGTTACCGATTCACAATCTGAAGCACTCTCCGCGCAACAGAAAATACCCTAGCCACGCAAACCCCTGGTCGAAATGGACGATCTGGGTCTTGTGCTCATTCAGACGCAAGCTCCACTCGCCCAGCGCCTCGTCGGTTACCGCAAGAGCGGCCTGCGCATCGGCTTTGCGTGAGCAGCAGATCACCAGGTCATCGGCGTAGCGCACCAGCGCCAGCTTACGCGCCACCAACAAACGGTCCACCTCGTGCAGATAGATATTCGCCAGCAGCGGCGATAACACGCTGCCCTGGCAGGCGCCCGCTTTCGTGGGGACCCCGTCCACGCCGTTGAGGATCTGCGCCGCCAACCAGCCGCCGACGTACTGCCGCAACAAGGGGTCTTCAACCCGCCGGCCGACCAGCCCCATGAGCCGCTCGGCCGGGATGCTGTCAAAGCAATCCTGGATATCGCCATCCACCACCCAGCGCAGATTCCGGTCGCGGTAGGTCAGCACCTGGCGGATCGCATCCTCGGCGCCCAGGCCCGGGCGGTAGCCGAAACTGCACGGCAAAAAGGTGGTCTCGAAACTCGGCGCGATGATATCGTACACCGCCCGCTGCGCCACCCGGTCGCGTAATGCCCACAGCGCCAGCGGCCGCAGCCCACCGTTGGGCTTGGGCACCAATATGCGGCGCACGGGCCGCGGCCGGTAGCTACCGGCCGCCAGCTCTTCACGCAGCCGGCCCAGCTCATCAACCAGCCGGGCTGCGAAAGCGGCCAGCGTCACCGCATCCACGCCTGCGCCGCCCCCGGCGCGTTTCACCGCCAACCAGGCCCGCTGCAACGCATCCGGCGTGAAGAACCGCGCCGGTGATCCGGTTCGTATCGGTCCGGCCGGCTGCAAGGGCGAGACCGGGACCAATGCTCGTTCGTCAGACATAGCGACCTCCTTACACGTTTTGGATTCTCTCATTCAACGTGTTACAATTCTTTCAGCAAATCGTTGAAGTGGCGTGTTGACCACTGCAAGCAGGGTGTTATGAGCCAGGCACGTAAACAGGATCAGGCTACTATTCAGGCTATCGTTGATCGGATCGCTGAAGCAGTACAACCGCAGAAGGTGATTCTTTTTGGCTCCTGGGCGCGTGGCGAACAGGGGCCACATAGCGATATTGATCTCGTCGTCATCCAGGAATCCACGTTGTCGCACCCGCAGCGCTATGCGCAGATTCGACGTCTCTTTTGGGGCCTGGGCCTGCCGATGGATATCTTGGTCTATACTCCAGAAGAATTCGAGCGCTATCGTTCGGTTCCTGGCAGCTTTACCCACACAGTCACGCGCGAAGGAAAGGTGCTTTATGAACGACCTGGCGCGTAAGCTGGCAGGAGAATGGTTGAACCGCGCCGAGCACGACTCTATCAGTAGACCTGGCTTTTGATCAGTTTCGTGCTGATGCCGACACGTTGACGCCGTATGCAGTCGAGTTTCGTTACCCGGATGCCTTGACCCAAATGGCGTTGACGGATGCGTTGGATGCAACAGAAACGGCGCAACGTATTTATGCCTTCATTCTGGCGCGCCTGTTATGATGCTGGCGCCAGCGCAGCAGCTGCTTGCCAGGGATCACCGCCCTGGTGGCTAGCCGACTCCGTAACCCGGCATAACGTATCGCCGCATCCCGCCGCCATTGCGCCAACGCCTCTCGTAACTCCGCCATGGCCGTGCGACTGATTTGCCTCGACCCTGCCCAACTGCTATTCATCCTGCGGGCGGCCTGCTCCAGGCCCACGGACGCCTGTTCCCTCAGCCCTGATCCCTGATCCCTGGCTCCTGCCCCCTGGTAATACCGCACCAGCGCGTTGCCCAAGGCCCAGGTGCCTGCGCCGCTGAGCGCCGCGCTGCCGATCCAGCCGAGCACCGGCGCCAGCTTGAGGACTTGTTGGGTCACGTAGCGCAGCGTCAGGTTCCAGAGCACCGTGCCGATCATTTCGCGGCTGCGGTGATCCAGCCCGGGATGGCCGTGGATCGCGGCGAGCTGCAGCGCCAGCTTCCAGTTCAGCGCCACCTGCAACGGCAGATCCAGTAGCGGGATCGGCTCCGCGCCCAGCAAGGTGGTCATCAGCATCCCGGAACGGATCGCCCGCTGCGCGATCAGCGGCCGGCAGCCGGGAATCTCCTGCGCCAGCGGAATGCCCAGCTTCGGCCGCTGCACCAGGATGCACTCTACCAGTGCCCGAACATCGGTCGGCAGCTCGCCGCCATGTTCGCTTGCGCCTGACAGACACACCGGCACGGCCCGATCGCCGGCCGGCGGTGCTGCCGCAGCGCCAGGCGCTCCCGCCTCTTCGTCCCTGCCAGCGAGGGGGGCAGGGGCGAGATTCGCCTCCACCAGCACCAACGGCAGGCCGGTCGCGTGCAGCCGCGCGTACCACCGCGCATCCGCGGCTTGCCAACCGGCATCCTGGCGGAAAACGTACAGCAGCACATCAGCTTCTTGGGCCAGTTCCGCCCACTCTGCGGTGCCCCAGGGTGTCTCGGCGCCAGGCTGCCCGTGGTTCGCCGCCGCGTCAGCCAGCGTCGTCAGGGTGAAGAAGCCTTCGCGATACGTCGGCCCGGCCATCGGCACCGGGGGTTGCCCACGGACATGTGCCAGGAGCTGGCGCACAGCCTCATCGCAGCGGCCCACCACCAGGATCTGCCCCCGGCACTCAGCCGCCACCTCCGCCTGCACCTCGGCCATCTCCATGCTGCGGCCGGTCAACCCGCGCAACACCGAACCAGACGCACCATAACTGTCCCGCAGACCGGCCAGGGCATCGCTGCCCTCTGCTTGCGAACGCAAGCCCGCGCCGACTGCCTGCCATCTCTCTCGAAGCCAACTTTGCGCGTTCATAAGACCTCCCGTTTTTGCCCATCCAGCGTTACCACCGTCGCTCGCAGAACCAGCACGGCGCTTGCGCTGCCTGCGGCCGCATGCATGTGCAGCCGCCTTCCGGCGTGCGAATCGGCCCAAGCCTGCAGAGCCGACTGCAAGCGTTCTTCCGCCGAGTGAAAACCACCTTCAGCCGCCCGGGCCGGCCAGATCAGCCACAGCGCCGCAGTGGCCTCCTGGTCGGCGCCTGGCCAGAGGGGCAACGCCGTATCCGCCAGGCTGCCCAGCCGCTGCGCCAGCTCGGCCTCGTTCGAGGTGTTGGCCAGGCAGTCGGCGGCTGTCCAGGCGGCCAGCTCGCCCAACCGCTCCTCAACCCAGTCCAGGATGGTTGTCGCCAGATGTTCCCACGTGCCAGGCACTTGCGAAGTGCCTGGCACGTAGCCAGCCAGGCGCCATGCATCCGGCCACGCCTCCGGCAGCAGAGACACGGCGAGCCGTTGCAGTGCCATCTCGTCCCACGGTTCCGGCGCTGCGCCCAATCCCCGGAGCCGAGCGGCGAGATCGGCCTGCGCTTCAGTCAGTGCCGTGAACAGCCTCTTCATCTCGTCCTGCTGGCCGTGCGTCACCTGGGCCATGGCCAGGTAGGCCTGGCGCAGGGCGTGCGTGTTTGCCTCCACCCAGCGCGCCTGTCCCTGGTGATAAGCTGTATCAAGGTATTTCTGGGCGTGGCGGGGCAGCATGATCCAGTAGGCCCACGCGATCTCGAGCCAGCGCCAGGGCCGGAGCAAGGTCGCCCAGGCCGCAGCCCGGGTTGGCGCCGGAAACTCGGCGCATAACGCTTCCAGAGCCTGCTGCGCCCGCGTTGCCGCGGCCGCGGCGCCTGCAAACCGCTGGCCGGCTTCCTCAAGCCAGTCCTCGATCGTGACGCACGCGGCCTGAAGTTGAGCGGCCAGGGTCTCTAGCTCCCGATGATAGAGACCCACGGCCGGCCAACCTGCCGCCGGCAGCAGGCGCTCCCGCCGCAATTGCTCAAGGGCAGTCTGCCAGGCGGCCACCTGACCGCCCAGCCACTCCCCGCGCGGCGTGTACTGCGCTTCATGCGCCTGGGCCGCACGTTTCTCCGTGGTTGTGCGCAGGGCTGCCGGGAGCTTCGGCAGCGCGTGCCAATCGGGCCGCTGGCGACCCCAGATCTGCACGGGCGGCTCCGGCGGCACGGCGCCCTCCAGGGTCAGACGGTGGCGTTCGGGCGCCACGGCCAGCCTGGGCAGGTCCCAGGGCGGGAGATCATCAGCGATCCCCCCATCCCCCTTCCCTGCGAGGGAAGGAGGCGTAAAGGGGGGGAGGTCGCCTACCAACCGCTCCACAATCTGCATGGCGCCCCTGAGCGCCACATGTTGTCGGATTTGCACCAGCGGCGCCTGCCAGACTGCCGCGCCGAAGCTCCAGACCTCGATGGGTTCTCCACCTTCTTCAGACGCTCCGCGGCTCGCAAGGCCGGCCGGGTTCTGGAGGGCTACCTCGCTCCAGAACAGTGTTGCAAGCGCCGTTGCTGCACGCGTCTGCCATGCACCAGGTTCCCAGCTCACGCGCGCGGCGTCCACCGGCCCGGCGATGGTCACCTGCTCGGCGCCGGCATCAACCAGGCCGCGTGCCCATTTTGCCGCCACATCTTCGGCCGCCGGTTCAGCTAACAGCAGGCCGCGCGTCGTGACGTGAATACGCATGCGTCGCCAAACCGTGTCGGCGAGCCTGGCCAGCAGCGCCGGCATCTCGGCCAGGCGGCCGGGCGGCGATTCAAGGTCGCCCGTGATATCCACGATGACCCAGAGCTGGATTTCGTCCTGCCGCGCCAGCGTATACCCGGCCGCCTGCAACTTGCCGATAAACTCCCCGCTGGCAAGGCGATCACACGCCATACCGAGCGCGCTCAGTAGGGCGGGCGCCGCGCCTGCGAGGTCTCCCTGGGTCGTACTGCGCACAACCGCCAATGGCGGTTCCGTCCCCAGCCAGGCCTGACTGAGCGCCGCCAACTCTCCTGCCACTGCCTCGGCGGCAGGCCCATCCGTCAGGATCACCGCCCGGCGCAGGCGACGATTGGCTTTGGATGAAGTCTGTGTGGTCATCGTTGCCTCCTGTCAGCGTTGGTAGATGGGTAAGTTGGTAGATTGGTCGCCGCCCAGTCTCCCAATCTACCAATGTACCGATTACCAATGTACCAATCTACGCCATCTTCACCACATGCAGCGGCGTGCCCTTCCGCCGCGCTTCGTCGTAGGCTCGTTGCCAGCCCGCCGCGCCTTTCAGCGTATCAAACGATGCGCCGTAGACGGTGCGCAGCGCCACGATGCGTTCCGGGTCATGCGTGCTGACCAGCGTGTAACCGCTGTTGGCGAAGATGCTCCCCGTCGCATCCGGCACGCCGATGGTGAGGAAGCTGGCCTGGCTGGCCCCGCCGTCGGGCATCAGCGCCCGATCCTGGTTCCAGGCGCCCGCAGCCAATCCGGT
>JAPKMS010000354.1 GCA_026645775.1 Anaerolineae bacterium | reverse complement strand
CTGCCCATCAACTTCTCGGCGGTCCTGCCTGCGCAGATTCAGCCATTCTATCAGAGCCAAATCACCGGCATCACCGCTCGGCTTGCGGCCGGTACGCCAGGCCGGGCTTTCCGGCTGGAGCTCAAGGACCAGGGCGCCTTGCGCTGGAACAACGAAGTCGTCTTGACCGGCGACGCGCAGGTTGTGAGCGCCGCTCTGCCGAACCTGAACGCCATCAACGAACTGGTGTGGGTGTTGGATCGCGCGGCGCCGGGTGACTTCGTGGTCCTCGACAGCCTCGCCTTCACTGCCACCACCCGGATCGTAGACACAGCCACGGCCGCCTTCGTCTGGAGCTACGGCCAGTTCCTGCACAACTGGAACCCAGAGACAGGACTGGTGCGCGACAAGGCGAAGGATGCCAGCGGGGAATTCGACGCGGTGCAAGCCGCCGGCAGCCTGGCGGCGGCGACCGCTCAGGCTGAACAGCTCGGCATTGTCGCGCACGCCGACGCGCTCCAGATCGTGAACACCATCAGCGACACGTTGTTGCTCGACCTGCCGCGCTTCCACGGCCTGTGGCCGCACTGGACCCGGACGTCTACGGCAGGCACGCCTGAGATCGTCTGGGGCACCGAGTGGTCCTCGCTAGACACGGCGATCGCGGCCATCGGGCTGCTGACCGCGCAGGAGGCCTTGGGGCTGGATACGTCTGGCACGGAAGCGCTGCTGGAAGCCATCGAATGGGATGCTCTTCGGCTGCCGGGAGGGATCTCACATGGCTACACCTACGACGGAGCGTTGCTACCCTATGCTTGGGATAATTTCGGCGGAGAAAGCTGGCTGGTGGAATTAGCTTATGCCAGCGCCAAACATGAGGTCACATCCATGACCTACCCAACACCGCCCACAGCCAACGGCTCAGGCTTCATTGACGAGCTGGCCTGGCTCTTCGTGCCCCCACCGTCGGGGCCAGATTATTGGGGCACCGATTGGCCGGCGTACCGAACAGCAGCCGCAGACCGCCAGATCCGCTATTACCCGACGCAATATCCAGCCTCCTGCTGGGCCCGGCTCGGTCTGTTCGGGCTGTCAGCCGCCGAGGTGCCGGACCCATCGTTGGTAGCCCCGGCGAACATCTATCAGGCGTTCGGCGTAGGCGGGCGTTTTGCAGCAGCCAATGACGGTTCAGCGCTGCTGGGGATGCCGGTGACAATTCCGCATTCCGCAGCGCTAATTGCCTCCCTCCGGCCGGATGAGGCAGGCGCGCTGTGGGCATGGCTGATGGCGGCTCATCTCGTGTCGCCACTGAATAATGTCGAGAGCCTGATGTTCCCGGCAGATGCAAACTGCGCTTCGACCGAGGCCGTGTGGAACCATCTGAAAGGATCCTGGAACCTCTCGCTCCAGACGTTGGGTTGGGGGCGCTACCTGGCGGAACGGGCCGGGCAGACACCCATCCTGTGGCAGGCGGCAACATCGAATCCGTTACTGCGGGATGGGTATCGTCTGCTAGCGCTCGGTGGGCCGGCGCTGATTCCGACGCCAGGGGCAATCTCGCGGGAGTGTGAGTTTCCGGATTAGAGCACCGTGGGCCAAATGATCGAGTGTGCCAACGCGTCCGGCCAAAAGATGCACGAGCAGTTCGCCACCAGGCCCGCCTGGCCGGCGCAGCCTCGGTATGTCAAATACGCGAACATCGTCCTGCCGGAGATGGATCAGCTTCGCCTACGATTGCGCTACTCGAATAATACCGCCCTCTGTTCCCATCCTGATCTATCTCGATGATGGACCGACCCCACAGGCAACTCACCTTCGGACAGACCAGGGAAGCCGGGATGACTTTACCTTGACGGAGTCGATCCTACTGGGGAGGATCAGCAGTGGGACGTATGCCAGCAAGTGCGCGACCGAAGGTCAGGCGTATAGTGTGACCGATCTGGATCGGTTCGAATTCGCTAGGAAGTGAACAACGTCTGGAGTGCCCGAATCATGATGGATCTCGACCTCGCATCACTGCTCATAGTCGCTCAAAGCGGTCCGTGCCCGCTGTTCGCCACCGTCAGCGGCGCGCATCTTTACGGCTTCCCGTCGCCCGATAGCGACGTGGACCTGCGCGGCGCGCTTGTGCTGCCGGTGCGGGAAGTGATCCGTCTGGGCGAACCGGCCGAGACGCTGACAGTGACGCGCACGGTCGCCGGCCTGGAGGTGGACTGGGTGGCCCATGACGTGCGCAAGTTCGCCCGGATGATGACGCAGCGCAACGGCTACGTGCTGGAACAGCTCTACTCGCCACTGGTGGTCGTTGGCGGCTCGTGGTTGGCTGAGCTGCGCGCCATTGGCCGGGGCTGCATGACGCGCCACCTCTACTACCACTACCGGGGGTTCGCACAGACCCAGCTCAAGCTCCTGGCCGGGCCCGAACCCACTGTGAAGGAGTTACTGTACGCCTACCGGGTGCTGCTGACCGGCATCCATGTGCTGCGGACTGGCGTGGTCGAGGCGAACCTTCGGGCGTTGACGGAGCGCTATCCGCAACCGGGCATTGCCGAGCTGATCGAGCGGAAGTGTGCCGGCGCCGAACATGGACTACTCCAGCCGGACGAGTTGGCTGCGCACTTGATCGAGCTGGACCGGTTAGCGGATCAGTTGGCTGCCGCATTCGCGGTCAGCGCCCTGCCCGAGCGGCCGACGACTTGGGAGGCCTTGGATGATTTTGTCGTGCGCGCCCGGATGGAGTTAGCGCCCTATGCCTGATCCTGGAATTCCCCCCTTTTGGGAACGCAACCTGATCTATCGCGCCGTTTCGGGCAGCCGGGCTTATGGCCTAGACCAGGCGGGCAGCGATGAGGATACCCGCGGCGTCTGCATCCCGCCCAAGGAATACCTGCTTGGTCTGCACAGCTTCGAGCAGCACGAAGATGCGACGCACAACCACACGGTCTTCGGTCTGGCCAAGTTTGTGCGTCTGGCCCTCGACGCCAACCCGAACATCATCGAGACGCTGTACACCGACCCGCAACACGTGCTGTTCATGAATCCCTGTGGCGAGCGCCTGATCGCAGCCCGGGGCATCTTCCTATCGAAGCGGGTCGCCGAACGCTTCACCGGGTACGCGGTGGACCAACTCGGCCGCATGGCGCGTCACCACCGGTGGCTGGTGGACCCGCCCGACCTCATGCCGCAACCGGAAGCGTTCGGCGCGCAGGAGATCGGCGGGCGTTATCGCTGGCCGCACACCGATGCGGAGCAGGGCTACCGGGCGGCGCTGCGTCACTGGAACCAGTACCAGGGTTGGTTGCTCAACCGCAACCCGGCGCGGGCCGAACTGGAAGCTCGCTACGGGTATGATACGAAGCACGCCATGCATCTCCTGCGGTTGTTGCGCATCGGCGAGGAGATCCTGGCGGACGGGCTGGTGCGCGTCTTGCGGCCCGATGCCGCATGGCTCCTCTCGGTGCGGCGCGGCGCCTTGAGCTACGAGGAAGTGCTTGCCCTGGCAGCCGAGCACAGGGCGCGACTTGATGCTCTCATCGCCACATCGCCGCTGCCCGAGGAGCCGGATACACGCGCGGCGGATGAACTGCTCATCAGCATGCAGGAGGACTTTCTTTTCCGACAAGGAGGCTCAAATGCTCAGACGGTTGCGCTCTCTGTTCCGATCCAGTCGGGCTGACAAACAGCAGGCGACAGCAAGACCAGAAACCGGGCATGAGCCTGACGCCGATGCTGCTGTCACCGCGGATTTCGACCAACCCAACGCGCCAACCGCGCCGCCGCAGGCCGAGGCGGTGCTGGCGCCTGACCAGGTTGGCGATGCGCCTGTTGCCCCAGAGCACAGTGGCAGCGAAGCGGGGGCCATCGAAGATCTGATCCGGCAGCTGCTCCCCGACAGTCGAACGGAGAACCGCAGGGCGGCGGCCGCAGCGCTGGGCCGGCTGGGGCCGGCGGCCACGCCGGCGCTTCTGGCGCTGCTGATATCCCTGGCGCAGGCGGACCGCGCGCTGCGGCAGGCCGCCCTGAGTGCCCTGCATGCGATTGACCCGGACTGGCGACAGCAGCCGGCAATTCAGCAGGTTATGCCGTCGTGGGCCAGGGTCTTGAGCGCCGGGGACCTGGAAGTCAACAACGAACTCCAACAACAGATCTGCTTGATCGGCGCG
>JAPKMS010000353.1 GCA_026645775.1 Anaerolineae bacterium | reverse complement strand
TCGCCCCGACCGGCTTTGATCACGCGGCCGTGCAAAACTAATATTTCAGGCATAGCTACCACCGATTCACCCTGTTCCAAACGTGCCGAATCGCCTTGCCGGGATTAGGGAATTGGAGGGAGGAACTCCAGTCGATCTCCTGATCCCCTAATCTCGGCAGCACACTCACATTTTTTATTCCAAACCCCGACACATGAGCGCCTAGTCTCCAGCCGTGATCCGTGCGGCCATCACGACTGCTTCCATCAACATCTGATCTTCGTCCGGCTGGACCGTGCGCACGTCGAGCAGTAAGTTGTCTTCAACGATCCGGCCGACCACGGGCGGCTGTCCCCCCCGCAGCGCGGCCGCAAGGGCATCGGGCGAGCTGATGGTCAGGGCCACCGCGCGAGTCGGCAGCGTCTCGCCCGGCAAGGAGCCGCCGCCCACGGTCGACGCGGCGTCGACCACGGTCGCAGGGACGCCGCGGGCGCACAGTTGCGCGGCCAACGCGGTCGCGCGGGCGTCCAGCGCCTCAACGGTGGCGGAGAGCATCCGCCACACCGGCACCGCGACCTCAGCCTCGCCCCGCAGGTAGTGCAGCAGCGTCGCTTGCAGTGCGGCCAGGGTGCTCTTGTCCACCCGCAGCGCGCGCGTCAGCGGATGCTCGCGCAGCTTCGCCACCCAGGCCGCCCGCCCCACAATCAGCCCGGCCTGCGGACCGCCCAACAGCTTGTCGCCGGAGAAAGTCACCAGGTCGGCGCCCGCGGCCACGCTCATCTGCACGGTCGGCTCGCCGGCCAGGCCGTAGCGCGCCGTATCGAGCAAGGTGCCGCTGCCCAGGTCATCCACCACGGGCAGCCCCGCGCCGTGGGCCAGTGCGACCATGTCGGCCAGCGCCACCTCGGTCACAAACCCGATCTGCCGGAAGTTGGACGTGTGCACGCGCAGCAGCAGCGCGGTCTCCGGCCCGATGGCCCGCTGGAAGTCGCGCAGGTGCGTCCGGTTCGTGGTGCCCACCTCCACCAACCGGGCGCCGCTCTGCCGCAGCACGTCGGGGATGCGGAAGCCGCCGCCGATCTCAACCAATTGGCCGCGGGAGATCACGACCTCGCGACCGTGGGCCAGCGCGGCGAGCGCCAGCAACACCGCGCCGGCATTGTTGTTGACAACCAGCGCGGCCTCAGCGCCGGTCAGCTTGCACAGCAGCGCCTCGGCGTGGAGGTAGCGCGAGCCGCGTTCGCCCGCGGCCAGGTCGTACTCCAGATTACTGTAGCCGGCCGCCACCGCCTCCATCGCCTGCCGTGCCGCCCGGCTGAGCGGTGCGCGGCCCAGGTTGGTGTGGATGATGACGCCTGTAGCATTGATGACAGGGTGCAGCGTGCCGCGTCCGGCCGCGCGCAGCCGGACGATCGCGTCCGCGACCAGATCATCGAGCGCCGGCGCAGGATCACCGGCAGCCACCCGCTCGCGTGCGGCCGTCAGGCTGGCGCGCGCCGCGTCGACGGCCTGGCTGCGCCCATGCTCGGCGCCGGCCGTGGCCAGGGCCTCGGTCGCCAACAGCCGATCCACGCTGGGCAGCCGCCGCCGCCCGTCTGTCGAATTTGCTGCCTGATCCGCCACAGTGTCACCTCACAAAAACACGAGCAAGGACTGAAAAATAAGGAAAAGACCAGGCTTCTCGTGAGAAAACCTGGTCTCCGCTCATCTTCTTCAATCTGTAATCTTCCCCATGGGCGAAGAGGGGCTCGAACCCCCGACCTCCTCGGTGTAAGCGAGGCGCTCTGACCGACTGAGCTATTCGCCCGAACGAGGTGATTATAAGCGGGGACAGACGCGCTGTCAAAATGGGTGCATTACAGGGACGTTCCTGGAACGGGGCTTTCAGGCAGTCGCTCTGTGCGGATTGAGCGACCGGCTGAAGCCTCAATTCCGGTGTGGGACTGCCCTACTCCGCATCACCCTGCATGGACAGCCGCACCGCGCGGCTGCGGCCGCCGCCTTCGTCCGTCCCCACCACCCCCATCTCCTCCAACTGTTCCATCAGCCGGGCGGCGCGAGGGAAGCCAATGCGCAGTTGGCGCTGCAGCAGCGAGGTGGAGATGTGGCTCTTGGTTTGCAGCAAGGCCAGCGCCTGCTCCAACAGCTCGTCCCGGCCCTCCTCGGCCTGATCCAACAGACCTTCCCACGGTGCGATCTGCGGCATAGCCCCGTCGGCGGCATCCGCGCGATGTTTCCAAAAATCGACGATGCGCTCGATCTCTTGGTCTGCCACGAAGCAGCCCTGGATGCGCGACAGCTTGCTGGAATCCGGCGCCATAAACAGCATGTCCCCGCGGCCCAGCAGCTTCTCCGCGCCGGGCGTGTCCAGGATGACACGGCTGTCAATCTGGGTGGTCACTGCGAACGCGATGCGAGCCGGGAAGTTGGCCTTGATCAGCCCGGTGATCACGTCGACGCTGGGACGCTGGGTGGCCAGCGCCAGGTGAATGCCGGTCGCCCGCGCCATCTGCGCCAGCCGGCACACCTGCCGCTCGATATCGTCGGCCGCGGTCATCATCAGATCGGCCAGCTCGTCGATCACGAGGACGATGTAGGGGAGCGGCTGGACGTCGTGGCGATGGCTGATTTTGCGGTTGTATTCCACGATGTTGCGCACGCCCGCATCGGCAAAGGCGCGGTAGCGGTCGTCCATCTGCAACAGCAGCCAGGCCAGCGCCCCGGCCGCGTGGGCCGGATCGGTGATCACCGGGCCGAGCAGGTGCGGGATGCCGTTATAGACCGGCAGCTCCACCATTTTCGGGTCCACCATCAGCAGGCGCACCGTCTCCGGCGCGTTGCTCATCAGCATGCTGCAGATCAGCGCATTGATGCAGACCGACTTGCCTGAGCCGGTGGACCCCGCGATCAGCAGGTGGGGCATGCGCGTCAGATCGGCCACCACGGGATCGCCCGATACATCGCGGCCCAGCGCCACGGTCAACGGCGAACCGACCTTGGCGAACTCCTTCGCCTCCAGGATGTTGCGCAGGCTCACCAGCGTCTTGGCCGGGTTGGGCACCTCGATGCCGACGTAGGGGCGGCCCGGCACCGGGGCCTCGATGCGGAGGGTAGGCGCGGCCAGTGCCAGCGCCAGGTCGTTGTTCAGGCGCAGGATGCTCGACACCGGGACGCGGCGGCGCAAAACCTCGCCGCTGCGCAGCTCGCGCACGATCTCGCCCGGCTCCAGGCCAAACTGCGTGACCGTCGGCCCTTCCTTGATGCTGACGACCTCCACGGGCACGCCGAACTCGGCCAGGGTCTGCTTCAGCAGTTGGGCGCGCTGGCGCACATCCGCGCCTGAGCTGCCGTTGGCCTGGTCCTGGCGCAGCAAATCCATCTTGGGGAGCCAATCGGGCCGCGGGGCCAGCGGCGAGCTGCCGCGTGACCGGCGCTGTGAGCCGTCATCCGTCTTGCGCGCTTTAACCTGTTTGATCGGTTTCGCCGGCTCGGCCTGGGGCGTTGTCGTGCGGCTACCCGCGCTCGCCTGCGGGATCGGCGCCGCATCGGGAGCAACCGCGGGTGCGCGCAGCCGCTCCAGGGCGCTCCGGGCGCGCGCGGCCCAGGCGCGGGGCGCAATCTTGGCCAGCAGCGCTGACAGGAAGGCTGGGGGCCAGCGCACTGTCTGGAGGGCGCCCCGGGGTTCGGGCAAGGCCGGCCTTGGGATCGCGGCGGCTGCGGCGCGGCCAAACTGCCGAACGCGGGCGCCCAACGTCGCGACGGCGGTGTGGGCGCGCCCGGCCCCTGCGGCTACAGAGACGCGCACCCCGCGCGTCCACTCATCGGGCAGCGCCAGCCACAGGCCGGCCGCCGCGGCCAGCGCACCGGCCAGGGTGATCAGCCGGGCGGCCGGCATGCCCAACAGATCGGCGATGGCCTGGGCGATGGACCAGCCGAGCACGCCGCCCCCACGGCCGACCGTGGCAGCGATCCACGGCTGGGCCGTGTTGGCGTGCCAGAAGCCCAGCAGCGCCAGGAAGAGCAGCTCACCGCAGATCACCGCACGCCAGCGGACCTGCCAGCCCAGCTTGTCGGCAAACGCCAACGCAACGCCGCCCAGCAGCAGCGCCGGGACCGCAAAATAGGCGCCCCAGCCCAACAGCATGCGCAGGGGGGGCGGGCCGCCGGTCAAGCTTGCGAGGCCAGGCGCCAGCAAGGCCAGGCCCACCAACCCCACACCGGCCAGCCCAAACCCGATCAGCTCATCACGGGAAGCTTTCACGCCGGGTACTGCCATTCTGGAAAGTCGGTGTGGTTGCGGGTTTGCGGATCCGCGCTGCGGAGCGTGAGCGCGATCCGCCGCTTGCCGCCATCCACCTGGAGCACGCGGGCGCGCACGTGATCCCCCTCGTGGATCACGTTGCGCGGGTGCATGAAGGAGCCCTCCGCCAGCTCGGACACGTGGATCAACCCCTCCAGCCCTTCTTCCAGCCGCGCGAACGCGCCGAAATTCACCACGTTCGTCACCACGGCATCCACAACCTGGCCGATATGATAGCGCACCTCGACGCCCGCCCACGGATCGGGGCGCAGGCGTTTCAGGCTGAGCGCAACCTTGTGCGCGTCCGGGTCCACGTCCAAAATCAGAAGATCCACCTGGTGCCCCGGCTGCACCACCTCGGCCGGTGAGCCAACCCGGCCCCAGGAGAGCTCGGAGATATGGATGAGCCCCTCAAACCCGCCCAGGTCGACGAACGCGCCGAACTGGCACAGGCTGGTCACCTGGCCCTGGCACGTTTGGCCGGGGCGCAGGTTTGCAAGCAAGGAATCGGCCTGCTGGTTATCGCGCGCCAACCGCTCCGACAGGATCAGGCGGCAGCGATCGCGATCGATCTCGGTCACGCGCACCGTCAACGTCTCGCCGATGCGGGCCGCCAGGGCTGCGGCGCGCTGTTCCGGCAATTGCCCCAAGATTGGAGCCAACAAATGCGAGGCCGGTACGAACCCCTGGAGCGCACCGAAATCGGCCAACAACCCGCCTCGATTGTAGCCGGCGATCGTCACCGTGGTGGGAGCGCCGCTAGCCAACAACTCCTCCGCCAACTGCCAATCCTCTTCGCTGTCCGATCCGGCCGTGCTGGGCCACCGCTTCCCCCCGTGCGCGTAGGCTGCCGAAGCCGCTACATCTTCGGTCTCCGCGCTCGCGGGGAGCACCTCGGTCTCACCTTCCACATCACGCAGTAATGCTGCCCAATACCCTTCATCCATGGCGATCCTCCTCCCCAACTATGCCAGCTATCATCCTTACGCTGTTCTTCTCTGACGCCCCATCGAGGGCGCACTCAGCTTCCATTTCGGCCAGGGTCTTCGCTACCGCCGCCACAGCCGTCCGCTGCTTGCGATACAAATCCGACTCGCTCATCACCAACCGCCGCGCAATCTCGACCACGCGCAGCCCTTGGATAAAACGGAAATCCAGGATATTGTACACCAACCATTCCGACGCCATGGTTTTACGCTCACCGGGCGGGCGCTGGCGTTCGATGGCCTCCAGCAGTACAGACCGCAGCGCCTTGGTGGGGTTGCCATCGTTGACCTTCAGCCGCCGGTGCACCACCTGGGTCTCCATCAGCGGGCTCTCGGTGAGCTTGGGCCCGCCCCAATAGTGGCTGAGCGCATCCTTGACCCATTGCTGCCAGTCGCTCTGTAACGCTGACTCCTCGGTGTCGCCGCCCGTCGCGGTCGACACGGCCGGTGGCGCAGGCAGGGGCCGCGCATAGCGCACGGCGCTGCGCCATTCCTGGATGCGTTCCAGATCCGGCAGGATGCTTTGCAGGGTGGCAAAAACGCCTTCCTGCACGTAGCGGTCGGCAATCGCGGCCGCGGCCTGGATCAACAACGCTTCAGCCTCCGCCTGCTCATCCGAAGTCATCTCCACGGCCGGGGTGCGCGCACGCACCGCCAACAGCCCTAAGAGCATTTCGCCATCCTGGCTGCGCAGCGGACAGAGCCAAAAGTCGGTATCGGGCACGAAGGCCGGCGCATCCACGGCCGCGACCGCACCTGCGAAGCGCTGCGACAGATCACCGTTCGCGTCCCAGTCCGCGTACCGTTTGGCCGCTGAGACATCGCCCACGACCGCCTCGACCCGCAGACCCTCATTCGTCTGCAACAACACGACGCCGTCGCGTACCCGCAGTAGCTCGCACAACCCGGTCAGCACGTTGGTCAGAAACTGGCGCAGATCACTGCTGGTCAGCAGCCGCCGGTCGAGGGTCTGAATCCAGCCGATCTCCTCCTGATCCTGCGGATAGAGCCAGCGGTCGATCCACGGCTTGGCCAGGTTCACCGCCAATTGGGCCAAGACAATGACGCCCATGACAACGAAGATCAGCGCGACGTCACGCGGCAGCCCCAGGATCAACTCAACGCGAGGCATTACGAGCATCACGATGATCACCGCGATGC
The DNA here is from genome assembly GCA_026645775.1 of Anaerolineae bacterium. Classification (GTDB taxonomy): domain Bacteria; phylum Chloroflexota; class Anaerolineae; order CG2-30-64-16; family CG2-30-64-16; genus MO66. Next base: position 2,860 of record JAPKMS010000353.1, on the reverse strand, counting down.
CAACCACCGGGCCGCGCAGGAGATAGTGGATAAAATCGTGCTTAATCACCCGGTCGGGCGAGAGGATGCCCAGGTAAGCCACGCTGTAAGCCATCACCACCAACATAGTCCCGACCACAAGGCTGGCCGCCATCGCCATCAGCAAGATGGGGATCGCGCCAACCGAGCCGGCCAGGCCGGAGGTGATCAAATACGGGAACACGCCCAGCCCCGGCGCCGCAAAGGAAAGGGTCAGATAGGTCATGCGGCGGCGCGAAGCGGGGGTGAGGCAGCGCCGGCGGGCGCGAATGACGTTCCAGGCGCCATAGATCGCCGTCCCGACAAAGTAGGCGACGAACAGGGGAAACAGCGGCCCGGCCGATAGATAACTGACCGGCGGGGTGAACCGGCCCCCAAAAACCAGGGCATCGCTGAACAGGGCGATGAAGACCAGCACGACGCTGAACAAATAACTGATGATCACGATCAGGCGTCGGCGCTGCGAGAAATGGCGCGTGGTGCGCAGGATCGCATCGGAGAAATGGAGGTAGGCCGCCGGCACCATCGCGATGCCGATCCACTGCACGCGCAGCCAGATGATCGCAGCATGATCGGTCGCCACGCGGGGGATGACGATGTCCCCCGCGAACACGAGCATCACACAAGCCACCAGGACGCTGAATGTCTGCGCTACCTCGCTGCGCATATTTCGAGTCAGCATGTAGCCCAGCAGCGAGAAGGCTGTGATGACGATCGCGGAGGAGAGGATCAGATTACAAAACGCCAGAATCACGGGCCAGGTGAGGCCCGGGGTATTCAACATACCTCACAACCCACGCACGAAATAGATGCCGATATCCTGATTCCGATAAAACTGTTCGTTGTATCCGCAAAACCGGAAGCCTTGCCGCCCCAAAAACCGAATCGCCGGATAGTTCTTGCTCTGCACCACGGTCATCATGTGCCCCAAACCCAGTTGGCGGGCGTGTTGAATGCCGCGAGCCAACAAGGCTGTGCCGATGCCCTGCCGGCGATAGCCGCCCGCGACAACCAGGTGGTGCACCCATGCAAGCCCTTGATCCGGCTGCGTCTCCTGGTCGATGTACCCGCGCACCTCCGATGCCTCCGCCGCGACCAGGATCAGATCACCGCGCTGCTGATGGGCCAGCAGCGCCTCGCTCCACCCCGGATACCGCACGCGCATCGTCCTGGGCAGGCGCACGGTACGGAACCGGGTGGAAACCTCATCATCCTCTTGCTGCTGGGTCACCTGCCAAACGGAATCGGTCTCGTACGATCCATCCAGGGCCAGGCAAGCAGCCAGATCACGCAAATCGGCGCGGTAGATATGCACAGCTCGCAGTTTCCATTCTTCAAGGCGGTAAGAGCAGATTGATTCTAGCACCCTGGCAGAGCTTTGGCAAACGCCGCGCTTTGACAAAGGGCAACCTGTACTGTAAATTGTATCTCAGAAAGCCAAACTTGAGCTTTCTCCTATACGGGAGGTGTGTTATGAAAAAGTTATTCACCCTGCTCAGCCTGTTAATAGTCGCCGGCCTGATGTTGGCGGCCTGCGGGCAGGCCACCCCGACTGCCACACCTGCGCCCACTGCAGAAGCCGTGCCGACCGAGGCGCCGCAACCCACCGCGCTGCCGCTGCCCACCGAGACGCCCAAACCGGCAGCCAGCCTGACCGTGTGGCACGGCTGGACCGGGGCCGAAGCGGCCGCCCTGACCGATGTGACCGCGGAGTTCCAGGCCGCGAACCCTGACGTCAAGGTGGACCTGGTGGCGATACCCTCCGATCAGCTCCGCGACAAGTTCACCGCCGAAGTCACGAACGGCGGCGGGCCAGACCTGCTGTTCGCCCCCGGCGAGTGGACCGGCGAGCTGGCGCGGGCCAATCTCGTGATGCCGCTGGATGACCTGGCGGTCAAGATGGATCTGTACAACCTGAATCAGGCGATTGTCGATGCCGGCAAATTCGCGGGCCAGACCTGGGCCTTCCCCGAATCCGTCGATCTGGTCGTCTTGTGGTACAACCGCGCCTTGGTCACCGAGCCGCCGCAGGACACCGAGGGGCTCCTGAAGCTTGCGGAGACCGTGGGCTTGGGCTTGAACGTCGATTTCCGCCACGCGGCCGGCCTGCTGCTGGGCGCGGGCGGTGAACTCTTCGATGCACAGTTGGCCTGCGCGCTCGACCAGGGCGCCGCGGTCGCCGATGGGCTCGCCTTCCTGGCGCAGGCCAAGGCGGCTCCGAACGTGCTGGTGGCCGATGACCAAAGCGAAATCGACGCCGCTTTCAAAGCCGGCAAGATCGGCCTGGCCTTTGGCCCTGCATCGGCGGCCCAGGATTACACCCAGGCCCTGGGCGCTGATAAACTGGCGGTCGCCGCCCCGCTCGCGCTCAAGTACGGCAGCGGCGCCGGCAAGTTTGCGCCCTTCCTGGAAACGACAGCGATCTATCTCAGCGCCAACAGCAAGGGCGGCCCGGCATTGGACTTCCTGAAGCACATGGCGCAGCCGCAAACCCAGGCGATCTTCGCCAAACTGGGGCACATCCCATCCAACCCGACCGTGAAGGCGGTCGATCCGCTCAGCGCCGCCATCCTGGCGCAAGCTCAGTCCGTCAGCTACCTGTCGAACGAGGCCGAGATGGCCGCCGTGTGGGCCGCTGCAGATGCGATGATCGCAGAAAGCCTCGATGGCGGGGCCAAACCGGCAGATGCCGTCGCCACAGCCTGTGCAACCATCGACACCGCGAATGGACACTGACAAGGTACAATGTCCTCTCGCGGTTTGACGAGATAGGAGAAGCTGTGTTAGACTATATTTGCTCAATCGGGAAGTAAACCGCTGAGTTCAGCCGATCCCACAAAGG
>JAPKMS010000352.1 GCA_026645775.1 Anaerolineae bacterium | reverse complement strand
ATCGTCATCTTCCCGACCGCGCAGGCAAGCGCGACGCTGACGCATCGAGCGTGAAGCGTAGGGTGTCATTCTGAGCGCCGCAGCGCGAAGAATCTCGTGGAAAGAGAGATAAACTCATGCAAGCCAAACTGGCCGAACTCAAAACTCGTCTGCTTGAAGCCTCCGACCTGAACCACGCCAACGCGCTGTTGTCGTGGGATCAGTCCACCTACATGCCGCCCGGCGGCGCCGCGGCCCGGGGGCGGCAGATGGCCCTGCTGAGCCGCCTGGCCCACGAGCGCGCCACCGATCCGGCGATCGGCCGGCTGCTGGATGCGCTCCAGCCGTATGCCGAGAGCCTGCCGCATGACTCGGACGACGCGGCGCTGATCCGCGTGGCGCGGCGCAGCTACGAGCGCGCAGTCAAAGTGCCGGCCGCCTTCGTCGCCGAGCTGACCAGCCACCAGGCGGCGAGCTACCAGGTTTGGACCGAAGCGCGGCCCCTGAACGACTTCAAGAAGGTGCAGCCACACCTCGAACGGATGCTCGATCTCAGCCGCCGCTACGCCGAGTTCTTCGCGCCCTACGACCACATCGCCGACCCGCTGATTGACGAGGCCGACTACGGCATGAAGGCCGCGACCGTGGTCGCCGTGTTCGCCGACCTGCGCCGGGAGCTGGTGCCGATCGTGCGCGCCATCACCGCCCAGCCGCCCGCTGACGACAGTTGCCTGCGCCAACGCTTCCCCGAAGCCGCCCAGTGGGAGTTCGGGCTGGCGGTTGCGCGACAGGTCGGCTACGACTTCGAGCGCGGCCGGCTCGACAAGACGCACCACCCCTTCACCACCGAGTTCTCGGTGGGCGACGTGCGCATCACTACGCGAGTGGATGAACACAACGTGGGGGACGCGCTCTTCAGCACCGTGCACGAGGCCGGCCATGCGATGTACGAGCAGGGGGTGCGGCCCGATTTCGATGGCACGCCGCTCGGCGGCGGCACGTCGGCGGGCGTCCACGAAAGCCAATCGCGGCTGTGGGAGAACATCGTCGGCCGCAGCCGGGGGTTCTGGCAGTTCTACTACCCCCAGCTTCAAGCCGCGTTTCCGGGTCAGCTCAGCAATGTACCGCTCGAGACCTTCTACCGGGCGATCAACAAGGTGCAGCCGTCGCTGATCCGCACCGACGCGGACGAGGTCACCTACAACCTGCACGTCATGCTGCGCTTCGACCTGGAACTGGCGCTGCTCGAAGGGCGACTGGCCGTCAAAGACCTACCCGACGCCTGGCGGGCGCGGTACGAGGCCGACCTGGGCATCGTCCCGCCCGACGACCGGGATGGCGTGCTCCAGGACGTCCACTGGTACGGCGGGATTGTGGGCGGTGTGTTCCAGGGCTACACCCTGGGCAACATCATGAGCGGCCAGTTTTACGCGGCTGCGCTCGAAGCGCACCCCGATATCCCGGCCGAGCTCGCCCAGGGCCGTTTCGACACGCTGCTCGGCTGGCTGCGCGAGAACATCTATCAGCACGGCAGCAAGTTCACCGCGGCCGAGCTCGTCCAGCGCGTAACCGGCGGTCCGCTGACCATCGAGCCGTACATGCGGTATCTGCGCGCGAAGTATGGTGAGCTGTACACCCTTTAGCGGGATTGGCGATCGCCGGAGGTATCATGCCCGATTCCATGTCTTCTTCTGATGTCGACTTCGACGCCATGCCTTCCGCCACCGAGGAGCGCGCGGCCTTGCGCGCCGAGCGCGAGCACGCCGACAACCTCGGCGTGGTCATCGGCGGGTCGCTGTCCGAGGGGCTGACGGTCAAGCTCGACCGCGACCGCTCGCTGGAAGAGCTGGCCGTGGGCCGCTACGTCGTCGCGCGCGGGCAGCGGGCGAAGTTCTTCTGCATGATCACCGACGTGGCGCTCGACAGCACCAACCCGCTGATCGCCAAGCAGCCGCCCGACATGAGCGATCCGTTCCTGGCCGCGGTGCACCAGGGCACGACTACCTTCGGCACGGTGCACCTCAGCCCGCTGCTGCTGCTGGAGGACGGCGCGCAGGAGCCCAAGCCGGTGAAGACCGTGCCCGCGCACTTCACGCCGGTCGCCACCGCCAGCCAGGCCGAGGTGGATCAGGTCTTCGGCGAGGAGGGGGAAAGACAGATGGGCGGGAAACCCGTCCACTACTTCCACATCGGCGCGCCGCTGGACATGGAGAACGTCAAGATCACGCTGAACCTGGAGCGGCTGGTCGAGCGGTCGAGCGGCGTCTTCGGCAAGTCGGGCACGGGCAAGACCTTCCTCTCGCGCCTGCTGCTGGCGGGTGCGATCCAGCAGCGGGTGGCGGTCAACCTGATCTTCGACATGCACAACGAGTACGGCTGGGCGGGCTCCAGCGAGGAGCTGGGCGGCCAGGTCAAAGGGCTGAAGCAGATCTTCCCCGGCCAAGTCAGCATCTTCACGCTGGATGACGAATCGTCGCGGCGCCGCGGCTCCAACCCCGACTACACCGTCAACATCGGCTACGACCAGATCGAGCCGGAAGATCTGGAGATGCTGGCCGGCATCCTGAACCTGTCCGAGCCGCAGATCGGCGCGGTGTACGCGCTCTTCCGCAAGTTCGGCGTGGCGTGGCTGTCGAATTTCCTGGACGATGACTGGGTGGACAACTACACGACCTACGTCCAGGACGACGAAAAACCGGTGTCGGGCCTGAAGGCGTTGGCCGAGGACACCGGGCAGGGGCAGAACACCCTGGCCGCGCTGCGCCGGCGCTTCGAGCGAATGCGCAACTACGGCTTCATTAAGCCGAAGGCGCTGGACGACTCAGTCGGCCGGATCATGAAACACCTGGAGGCGGGCAACCACGTCGTGCTGGAGTTCGGCCGCTACGGCTCGGACCTGGGCGCGTATATCCTGGTGGCGAACTTCCTCACCCGGCGCATCCACCGGCTGTACGTCGAGAAGAAGGAAAAGTCATTCGGCGAGGCCGGCAAGGGTCCGACGCCCCTGGTGATCACCATCGAGGAGGCGCACAAGTTCCTCGACCCGGCCATCGCCGCCAACACCATCTTCGGCACCATCGCGCGCGAGCTGCGCAAGTACAACGTCACCCTCTTCATCGTGGATCAGCGCCCCAGCGGCATCGACCCCGAGGTCATGTCGCAGATCGGCACCCGCGTCACGATGCTGCTGGATAACCCGGAGGACCTCAAGGCCGTGCTGAGCGGCGTCAGCGGCGGCGAGGGGCTGCGCGAGGTGCTGGCCCGGCTCGACACTCGCGAGCAGGCGCTCATCCTCGGCCACGCGGTGCCCATGCCCGTCGTCGTCCAGACGCGACGCTACGATACTGAGTTTTACCGGGCCATGGGCTTCGCCGACGCGCACGAGCTCAACCAGCGCCTCGAACAAAACGTCCAGACCATGCGCCCGCCCAAGGATTTCGCAGGCTTTGATTGAAAGAGACCGGGAACGCGGACGACGCGGATGACGCGGACTACGCGGACCAGAAGGGGAAAAACCGAGAAATATCCGCGTCGTCTGCGTAGTCCGCGTTGTCCGCGTCCTATCGCATCTTGCCACGAGGAGAAACCTATGGAAGAGAAACTCAAGCATGCGGACATCACGGACAAGATCCTGAAGGCATTCTTCACGAGGGTCTATCGCCGCTTGGGCTACGGCTTTCTGGAGAAGGTCTACGTCAAGGCGCTTGTCATCGAGCTCCGACGCATGGGGCTGAAGGTCGAAGAGCAGGTCAGGATCCTGGTCTACTACGATGGCGCTGTTGTAGGCGAGTACTACGCTGATCTGGTGGTGGAGGATCTGGTGATCGTCGAGTGCAAGGCGATCAAGAAGCTCGACGACGATGATGAAGCGCAATTGCTCAACTACCTGCGCGCCACCCCTTACGAGGTCGGCCTGCTCCTGAACTTCGGCCCCAGGCCCACTTTTTGTCGCAAAGCCTTCGACAACGCCAACAAGGCATCAGTGACTTGGGAGCCGAAGTAGAACGTTGGACGCGGACTACGCGGATGACGCAGACTACGCGGACAAAAACCAAAACAAGAATCCTCCGCGTCGTCCTCGTTTTCCGTATGCCAGAGCACAACGTGGACTGAAGCGGACAAAACAAAAAGTATCCGCGTCGTCCGCGTCCCCGTTTCTCATGCAATAAGGCACACAGCATGGAACACATCAGACTCCTTCACACCGCCGACATCCACATCGGCATGGAAAACTACGGGCGGATTGACCCGGCAACCGGGATCAACGCGCGCGTCATGGACTTCCTGCGCCGGCTGAGCGACATCGGCGACTACGCGGTCGAGCAGGGCGTGGATGTCTTCGTGTTCGCGGGCGACGCGTACCGGACGCGCGACCCGAACCCCACCCACCAGCGCGAGTTCGCCCGGCGCATCAAGCGGATCGCGGACGCCGGCATCCCGGTGATCCTGCTGGTGGGCAACCACGACCTGCCCGCGGTCGCCAAGCGCGCCACCAGCATTGATATCTTCGGCACGTTGGAGGTGCCCAACGTCACCGTGGGCAACCGGGAAGAGGTGATTCAAATCACCTGCCGCCGCGGGCAGCCGCTCCAGGTGGCCACCGCGCCCTACCCGCTGCGCACCGCGCTGCTCAACAAAGAGCAGGCGCAGGGCAAGAGCCTGGGCGAGCTGGATGGCCTGCTGCAGGCCGCGATGATCGACAACATCCGGGCGTTGGCAACGCAGGTGCGGGAACGGCCCGACGTCCCTGCGATCCTGGTCGGCCACTTCAGCGTCAACGAGGCCAGCCACGGCTCTGAGCAGAACATCATGATCGGCCGCGACGCCGCGATCCCGCGCTCGGTGCTGGCCGACCCGGCCTTCCGTTATGTCGCCCTCGGCCACATCCACAAACACCAGAGCCTCAACGGCAACTTCCTGCCCCCGGTGGTCTACTCCGGCAGCATCGAGCGCATTGACTTCGGCGAGGAGCACGAGCCGAAGGGCTTCGTGGTGGCCGAGATCGGCGACGGGCCGACGACGTGGGCGTTCGTGCCAGGTCACAAACGCCAGGCGCGGCCGTTTGTCACGGTGCGCGCCGACGTGCGCGACGCCGCCGACCCCACCGCGGCCGTCGTGGCCGCGCTCCAGGGCCGCGGCGACCTCTCCGAAACGGTTGTCCGCGTGGTCGTCAAGCTCCGCCAGGAGCAGGAGGCCGCGCTGGTCGAGCGGGAGATCGTGCGGGCATTGGAGGGCGCGTACTTCGTCGCCGCGCTCCAGAAGGATGTCGTGCGGGCCGAGCGCGGGCGCCTGGGCGGGGTCTCGGTGGAGGCGCTGACGGCCGCGCAACTGCTGGAGCGGTACCTCCAGGTGAAGGACGTGCCAGAGGAGCGGGCGAAGCTGCTGCTGGAGCACGGCGAGGCGTTGATCCGGGCGGTGGATGGAGGGACACCATGACCAAACTGGACGATTACCGCGCCGCGCTGCGCGACTTGCCCGCGGCCGAGTGGGAGCCCTACCTGTTGGCCCACGCCAACCTCCCCGGCCCGCGCGGCAACCTGGAGCTGGCCGCGGCCGTTGCGGACGCGGGCGACGAGGCGCAGTTCCGCCGCTGGGCCGCGCTGGGCCCGGACGTTGCGCCGGAGAACACGCCGGGGTGTTTCCTGGCGTTTTGTGGGGTCGTGGGGTTGGGCGCAGTGATGGCATTTTGTGCATGTAGGGGCGAGGTCCCCTCGTCCAGCGCCACGCGCGAGACGACCGCGGGCGGGGAAACCCCGCCCCTACAGATATTGCGCACCCTCGCGGCCGACCCGCGCTGGCGCATCCGCGAGGCGGTGGCGATGGCATTGCAGCGCTGGGGCGATGCCGACATGCCCGCCTTGCTGGCCGAGATGGCCGATTGGGCGGCCGGCAATCCGTTGGAGCAGCGCGCGGCCGCCGCGGGTCTGTGCGAGCCGCGGCTGCTGAAAAATCCCGACCACGCGGCTGCCGTGCTCCGCATCCTGGATGAGATCACTGCGTCTATTCCCCCGCTGGCTCGGTCGGAGACCAGCCAGAGCAAGAGCGGTGAGATCGACCAGAGCGGGCGGGACGCGCTGAAGACGCTGCGCCAGGGCCTGGGATACTGCTGGAGCGTCGCAGTCGTCGCACGGCCGGACGCAGGCAAGCCGCTGATGGAGAAATGGCTCGCCAGCGATGATCCCGACATCCACTGGATCATGCGCGAAAACCTGAAGAAGAACCGGCTGGTGAAGATGGACGCGGACTGGGTTAGCCAATTGACCACCAAGTCAGGGCAGTGACGGAAAGGGTGATCTGAAATGGGGCACTTTCTCGAAGCCGAGAAGCTCTGTCAGGTGGCGTTCAAGAGGACATCGCCAGACTTCACAGACGCGGCTCGCGCCGAAGGCATCTACCGGGAACGTCCCAGACCGTTCTGCTTGCCCCGCGAATGCGCTCAGGAGAACCTGTACCCCGGAATTCGAGCTGCAGCTCTTGAGTACTTTGCACAGCACGCGATCACCTGGCACCAGGGCGAACGTAATGCGCCAAGCAACCACCTGTGCAGCTCGCAGGTTTGCTGCGTGAATTTTCTGATGCCGTTCGCCCGCGAGCCGCTCGCGCTGGCAGAACTGCTCAGACCCGTGTACCCCACCCTGGATCATATGCTGCCGCTTGAGGATGGGCTGTTTGTTGCATTCGAATGGATCGGCGCGGCGAACTACCTGGGCGAGCGGGCCAGCCGCAGCGGACAGCGCACCCGCGGGGCCAACTTCACCAGCGCGGACGCCGCAGTGATGTTCGAGCGCGCGGATGGCCGGCGCCAGATCGCGCTGATCGAGTGGAAGTACACCGAATCCTACAGCGGTGAGCCCTTGCATATTGCCGCCAGCGGCACCGACCGGACGTCAATCTACCGTCGCCTGTATGCGCGCGACGATTGCCCGCTGGATAAGTCGCTCCTGCCCGATTTCGACGCCCTGTTCCACGAGCCGTTCTATCAGCTCATGCGCCAGCAATTCCTCGCGCACGAGATGGAACGGGCCCACGAGCTAGGCGCTGACATCGTCAGTCTGCTCCACATCGCGCCGGCGGCCAACCTGGACTTCCGCCGTGTCACATCAACGGCACTGCAACCGCTGGGTGATTCGGTCACAACCATCTGGCGGCGACTCGTCCGAACTCCGGATCGCTTCGCCAGCGCGAGCACCGAAGATCTGTTCGGTCCCTTCCCGACCGACGAATTCCCATCTCTGGCCGGCTGGTCGCGCTACATCCGCCGACGCTACGGCCCGATCTACCGTTGATTACTTGTTTCCTTGTCTACCAATTTACCAGTCTACCCGTTTACCAATCTACCAACCAACCAAAGGACCCGCATGGACATCACCTTCGACACCTACTACACCTACTCCCAACTGGCCGAACGGCTGGCCTGGCTGGCCGAGCAGCACCCGCAGATCATGCAGGTGAAGGCCCTGGGCAAGACCTACGAGGGCCGCGACATCCCGCTGGTCGTGCTGTCCAACACTGCGACCGGGCCGGACACAGACAAGCCCGCGTTCTGGATTGATGCCAACATCCACGCCACGGAACTGACCGCGTCGATGGCCGCGCTGTACTTCATCAAGAAGATGGCCGAGGGCTACGGCGCCGACCCCAAGATCACGCGCGTGCTGGACGAGGTCGCGATCTACGTGGTGCCGCGGCTGAACCCTGACGGCGCGGAGTGGGCGCTGGCCGAGAAGCCGCGCTTCATCCGCTCCGGCACGCGGCCCTATCCGCTGACCGAGAAGCGCGACGGGCTGCACGAGGAGGATCTCGACGGCGACGGCCGCATCCTCCAGATGCGCATCGCCGACCCCACCGGCGACTGGGTGGTCTCAGAACGCGACCCGCGGCTGATGATCAAGCGCGGTCCGGACGAGGCGGGCGGGACGTACTACCGGCTCTTCTCCGAAGGGTTGATCGAGAACTACGATGGCCACATGATCGTCCCGGCGCCGCCGCTGCAGGGGCTCGACTTCAACCGCAACTTCCCCGGTGCATGGCGGCCCGAGGGGGAGCAGCACGGCGCAGGCGACTTCCCCGGCTCGGAGCCGGAGATTCGCGCGGTGATTGAGTTTATGGCCGCGCATCCCAACGTCTTCGGCGCACTCACCTTCCACACCTACAGCCGCGCGATCCTCCGCCCCTTCGGCGGCAAACCCGACAGCGACATGGACACCGATGACCTGTGGGTCTTCGAGGCGATCGGCGAGCGCGGCGCCGCGCTCACTGGCTACCCGTGCGTGTCGGTCTACCACCATTTCCGCTACCACCCGAAAGAGGTCATCACCGGCGTTTTCGACGACTGGCTCTTTGAACACAAGGGCATCTTTGCGTTCACCGTGGAGATGTGGGATCTGGCGACCGCGGCCGGCGTGGAAGAAAAGAGCAAAGACAAGAAGTTCATGGACTGGTTCCGCAAGCATCCGGTGGAGGACGACTACAAGATCGTGGCCTATGCGGACCAGGTTGCGCCCGGCGGATTGGTCCCGTGGTACGCGTTCGATCACCCGCAGCTTGGGGTAGTGGAGTTGGGCGGCTGGGACAACCTCTACACCTGGCGCAACCCGCCGCACGCCCTGCTCGAGGCCGAGATCGCGCACCACGCCGATTTCGCCCTGGCGTTCGCGTCCCTGGCCCCGCGCCTGGCCTGGCGCGAGGTCATGCTGACCCCGCTCGGCGCGGGTGCGTATCACCTGCTGGCCGTGATCGAGAACACCGGCTTCCTGCCCACCTACGTCTCGAACCAGGCGAAGAAGATGAAGGCGGTTCGCCCCGTGCGCCTGGAGGTGACGCTGCCGGCGGGCGCAAGCCTGCTGGGCGGCAAGCTGAAGCAGGAGATCGGCCAGTTGGAGGGCCGTTCCAACAAGCTGGAGGTCACCTTCGGCGACTCGCCCACCGACAACCGCGGCCGCGCCGAGTGGCTGATCCGCGCGCCGGAGGACGGCATGCTGACGCTGAAGGCCATCGCCGAGCGCGGCGGGACCATCATCCGCGAGATCCTGCTAACCCGAAAATAGAACGCAGATAACGCAGATGCACCTGATTGGCCTGATCACTACATTTTTGTTCTCGATTGT
>JAPKMS010000351.1 GCA_026645775.1 Anaerolineae bacterium | reverse complement strand
CCTGGCCTACCTGGCCGAGGCGCGCGAGTCCATGAAGCGGCAGCTTGCCGCCATGATCGGGTTCAGCAAGGCCGGGGTGCAGGTCTTCGAGTACGGCACCAGCATCCGCAAGGAATGCCGCGATGCGGGCATGCCGGAAGAGCAGGCCATGAGCATCCCCGGATTCGTCGCGGCGTACATCCGGCCGCTCTTCCTGATGGGCCGCGGCCCGTTCCGCTGGACGTGTCTCTCGGGCGAGGCGAGCGACCTGGCGCGGTTGGACGACCTCGCGCTGGAGATGTTCCCGCACGACGCGACGACGGTGCGTTGGATCAACCTGGCGCGGCGCGACTTGCCCATCGAGGGGCTGCCCGCCCGCGTCTGCTACCTGGGCTTCGGCGAGCGCAAGGCGTTCGGCCTGGCCGTGAACCGGCTGATCCGCGCGGGCGAGGTCAAGGGGCCGGTGGCGTTCTCGCGCGATAACCTGGATTCCGGCTCCATCGTCAACCCGACCTTCGAGTCGGAGAAGATGCTGGACGGCGGCGACCTGATCTCCGACTGGCCGTACCTGAACGCACTGTTGAACACGGCCGCGATGGCCGACCTTGTCGCGATCCAGGCGAACTACTCGATGGGCGAGGCGGTGCACACCGGCGTCACCATGATCGCGGACGGCAGCGAGGAGGCCGACCTGCGGCTGGAGGCCAGCCTGACCACCGACTCCGGCATCGGCGTGATCCGCCACGCGCAGGCCGGCTACCCGATGGCGCGGCAAGTGGCCCAGGGCAAGGGCCCGCTGACCGGCGAAAGCATCCAGGTGCCGCTTTGGTGGACGCCGACCGCCACGTTCGGCCCCGAAGGCAGCGGCCCGGCGCGGCGCTCGGCACACACGAAGGAAAAGGGATGACGGGACACAGATGCACGCAGATTCACACGGATTATTCTTTCGTGATGATCTGTGTACATCTGTGTTCATCTGTGTCCCTGAAAAGCGTGGATGTCACAGGAAGGAAGCATGGCCTCGATCTTCAAGCCGCATGCTGATCTGCTAGTGCAGGGCGGACTCGTGCTGACCTGCGTCTGGCAGGCGGGCGATCCGATCGGCCGCATCCCCGACGGCGCAGTCGCGATCGCGGGCGAGCGCATCCTCGCCGTGGGGACGCGGGCCGCGGTCGCGGCGCAGGCCGATGTGACCGCGGCCCGCGTGCTGGACGCGGCGGGTCAGGTCGTCGCGCCCGGCTTTGTGGACAGCCACACCCACCTGGTCTTCGGCGGGTCGCGCGTCCGCGAGTACGCGGCGCGCATGACCCGCACCGCCGCCGAGGTGCGCGCGCTCGGCATCCCGGCCGGCATTGGGGCCACCGTGGCGATGACCCGCGCCGCATCTACCGACGATCTGGTGGCGTCCGCCGCCGCCCGGCTGGCCGGCATGTTCCGCGCCGGCACGACCACCATCGAGATCAAGAGCGGCTACGGCTTGACGGTGGCTGACGAGCTGCGCATGCTGGCGGTCGGCCGGCGGCTGGGGGAAATGGGGCCGGCCGATGTAGTCAACACCTTCCTGGGCGCGCACGACTTCCCGCCCGATCTGCCGCGCGAGCGCTACATTGATCTGATCATCCACGAGATGATCCCGGCGGTGGCCGCGGGCGGCCTGGCTGAGTTTTGCGATGTCTACTGCGACGACGGCTATTACACGGTTGCGGAATCGCGGCGCATCCTCGAGGCGGGCCGCGCGGCCGGGCTGCGGCCCAAGATCCACACCGACGCCTACTCGGACATCGGCGGCGCGCACATGGCGGCCGAGCTGGGCGTGGTCTCCGCCGATCACCTGAACTACACGACGCCCGCAGCGGCCCGGCGCCTGGCGGACGCGGGCGCCGTCGGCGTGGTGATGCCCGCGCTCGACTGGGCCGTGGCGCACAGCCACCCCTTCGACGCCCCCATGCTGGCCGGCCAGGGACTCACGCTGGCGCTGGCGACCGACCTCTGTCCCGGCTGCTGGACAGAGTCCATGCAGTTTGTGATGCAGCTTGCCTGCCGGCTCTACCGCTTCTCGCCCGAGGCGGCGCTGCTGGCGGCCACCCTCGGCGGTGCGCGGGCGCTGGGGCTGGACGACCGGGGTGTGCTCGCGCCGGGCAAGCTGGCCGACCTCCAGGTGTGGGACGTGCCAACGTTCGAGGATGTGATTTATCGGCTGGGAAACAACGCCGTAGCGCAGGTGATCAAGCGCGGCAAGATCTATCATCGTGACGGGACGGGCCTTGCTTCGTAGCTTTTCCCGGCGCCGCACTTTTCGGGAGGCGATCATGCAGAACCAAATTCAAGCCGCGGCCCGCCGGCTGGCGGAGTGCCGCAAACTTGTTGTTCTGACCGGCGCGGGCGTCTCCAAAGAATCGGGCATCCCCACCTTCCGCGAGGCGCAGGAAGGGCTGTGGGCGCAGTACGACCCGATGGAGATGGCGACGCAGGAGGGCTATCTCCGCAACCCGCCGCTGGTGTGGCGCTGGTACGAGTATCGCTTCGGTATGGTCGAGGCCGCCCAGCCGAACCCCGGCCACCGCGCCATCGCCGACTTGGAGCAGATATTGCCACAGGTCACGGTCGTGACGCAGAACATTGACGGGCTGCACCAGGTTGCCGGCTCGACCGACGTGGTGGAGCTGCACGGCAGCATCCGGCGCTTCAAGTGCCTGTCCGAGCGGCACACGGGCTTCACCCGCGCCGATTTTGCCGACCAGGCCGAAATTCCACCGCACTGCCCGCGCTGCGGCGACTTGCTGCGGCCGGAGGTCGTCTGGTTTGGCGAGAATCTGCCGATGGATGCCCTGTCCCGCGCGTTCGACCTGGCCGAGACGTGCGACGCGATGCTCGTCGTGGGCACATCGGGCGCGGTGCAGCCCGCCGCGTCGCTGCCGTTCCTGGCGCGGCGCGCCGGCGCGGTCGTGATCGACGTCAACACCGAGCGTGATGAGATCGCCTGCGTCTCGCACATCTTCCTCCAAGGGCCGGGCGGGGAGGTGTTACCGGCGTTGGTCGCCGTGCTGCGAGTGGCAAGTCGCGGCGATTTGGGGTAAAATAGCGGTAATGAGGTGTGTTATGCAAGCGAATCTTGGTGTCTACACTACCAAAGGGATTCTTGCTTCTCTGGGCTACGATGATCCGTGGAAGGCGGCTCGTCAACAGGCACGGATGATCCTTCTGGGCCGGATAGCGCGCTATCAGGCAGAGATCAAACAACTGGAAAAGCGCTGGGATTGCACGCTTGGCGATTTGCGCGCACGGTACGAAACCCAAGGCAGTGAGGAATTTACTGCGGACGATGATTACCTGCGCTGGCAATGGTATACCGATGCTGTAGAATCAATCAGCGCGCAATTACAAGTACTCGGCAGTTCCTGAGCTATGTTGCAGATCTTTGATGCGCAGAAGTACGCCTACCAATGGATGGAGTCCGATGGTGCTCTGAGGCGACGTTGGGATAATGCCCCGCACTGGTCACAAGTGCTTACTGAGCCACACCACGTTCATTCATCCGACAGGGATGTTCCTGAAGCATCTACAATTACCAACCTCGAAGCCTTATTGGATTACCTGCAGGATTCGCTTGCTCAAACTCTGAAGGCTACGGAGTAAAAATGACTAGGCCCTCCACCACTCTCATCCGCAACGGCACCCTGATCACCCCGGCCGGCGAGCTGACCGGCGACCTCCTGCTGGTCGGCGAGAAGATCGCGGCGATCAGCATGGACCTGCCGCCCGGTGGCGCCGACCGGGTCATTGATGCGGCCGGCTGCGTCGTCCTGCCCGGCTTGGTGGATCCGCACACGCACATCGTGCTCGACACCGGCATCTATAAGACCCCCGACGATTGGGCGGTGGGCACGCGCACCGCGGCGTGCGGCGGCGTCACCACGGTGATCGACTTTGCCACCCAGTTCCCCGGCCAGGACATGCACCGCGCGCTGGCTGCGCGGCAGGCCGAGATCGGCGGGCTGGCGCAGATCGACTACGGCCTGCACATGATGCTCACCGCGCTGCCGGAAACCGACGCTGAGATTGATCGCTGGATGGCCGACCTGCTGGCGGACGGCATCAACGCGGTCAAGGTGTACACCACCTACCGGCCCAACTACTACCAGGCCGACGATGCGCTGCTGCGCGTCTTCCGCGCGGCCGCGGCGCACGATGTTGTCGTGATGATCCACTGCGAGAACGATGCGCTGGTGTCGGCGGCGCGCGAACAACTGGTGAAAGCCGGGAACACGGCGCTGGCGTATCACGGCCAGGCGCGGCCCGCGCTCGCCGAGATCGAGGCCGCGAACCGGACGTTGTTCCTGGCGAGCCAGGCGGGGGAGCAGGGCGGCAAGGCGGCGCAGGTCTATGTCGTTCACTGCTCCGCCTCAGGCACGGTGGCGCAGGTGGCGCAGGCGGCGGCCAGCGGCCAACCCGCCATCGCCGAGACCACCGTGCAGTACCTGACGCTGGATGAGACGATTTACGCCGGGCCGCACCCGGAGTGGGGCATCATGCAGCCGCCGCTGCGCGCGCCGGAGGAGAAGGCGCGGCTGTGGGCGCAGGTCGCGTCGGG
>JAPKMS010000350.1 GCA_026645775.1 Anaerolineae bacterium | reverse complement strand
CGTCGCAGGCGGCGCCAGGTGACTGCAAGCCGCCCGGGCCTTGTTGCGATTAAGGTTTGGGTCGTTTCCATGGGATGCAGCTCACCTCCGTGATCAGTGCCCTGGCACAAACCAGGTTTCTCGCAGAAACCTGGTTTGTGCCAGGGCGGTAAGAGTTACTTCTCGAAGTACACCGTGCGCAGATCAAGCGCAGTGCCCAGGTAGCTGGTGGGCTGGAGGCCCTTCAGCTTGGCGTTGGCGGCCCACAGGTTGTTGCCGAAGAACGGGATGATCACCGGGCCGCGGTCGATGAAGATCTGTTGGATCTTCTTGTAGATCTCGGCGCGCTTGGCCCGATCCATCTCGCTGGCGGCCTGTTTGGCCAGGTCATCCAACTCTTGATCGCACCAGTGGCTTTCGTTCCACTTGGCGGCGCAGGTGTAGGCCAAATCCAGGTAGGGCTGCGGGTAGGCCCGCGAGCCCCAGTCGGTGATGGCGAAGTCGGCTTCCAGCCACAGGTTGTCCGCGCCGTAGTAGACGTCGGATGGGACGAGCTGGATATCGACGGTGATACCAGCTTCGGCGAGTTGCTCCTTCAAGATCGTTGCAATGGCCGGCACCGGTGACATCTGTTGGGCGGTCAGCGTGATCTTGAGGCCATCGGGATAACCGGCCTCAGCCAGCAGCGCCTTGGCCGCGGCCGCGTCGCGCTTCGGTTCAGGCACGTCCAGGTAGAAGTCGCCGTAGCCGGGGCCAAACGGTGTATCGCGACCGGTGGCGCCCAGGCCCTCGAACGCGACCGCCAGGATCGCGCTGCGGTCGACGGCCAGCTTGAACGCCTGGCGGACCTTGACGTCGCTGAACGGTTTGCGGTCGCTGCGCATGTGCGTCACGTAGGACGTGTTGGACGGCTTCTCATAGACGACGACGTTCGGGTCTGCCCTGAGGGTCTTCACGAATTCCGCTGGCAGGTAGATCAGGTAGTCCACCTGACCGCCGCGCAGCGCCTCCACCTGGGCCGACGCCTCGCCCATGAAGATGAACTCCATGCCATCCAGGTAAGGCAGTTGGTTGCCGTCGGCGTCCTTCATCCAGTAGTTTGGGTTGCGTTTGAAGGTCAGCCGGTCCTCGGGCAGGTATTTATCGACCATGAACGGCCCGGTGCCGATAAATTCTTTCTGGTAATCCTTGATGCCGCTCCACACGATCAGCGCGTGATAGTCGCCCAGGTCCAGCAGGAAGTCGGGGTTGGCCTTTGTCAGTTTGAAGACGACGGTGTAGTCGTCGGGGGCCGTGATATCGACGATGTTCGAGTAAAGTTCCTTGGTCGCCGCGCCCACCGCGGGATCGCGCAGGCGGTCGAAGGTGGACTTGACGTCCTTGGCTTTCAGTTCCTCGCCGTTGTGGAACTTGACGCCCTGGCGCAGGGTGAAGGTCCAAGTCAGGCCATCGGCGCTGTACTCCCACTTTTCGGCCAGGCTGCGGCTGGCATCGGGCTGGTTCTCTTCGGCGGTGTAGACCAGGAATTCGCCCCACTGCCGGCCGATTTCGTCATCGGCGACCGAGCTGAGGAACGCCGGGTCGAGGTTGGTCGGGGCAAAGTAGGCGTGCTTAAGGATGCCGCCGTACTTGGCCGGAGGTTGAGGCGCCTGGGTCGGTTCCGGTGCGGCCGGCGGCTGGGTAGCTGCAGCTCCTGCCGGGGCTTGGGTCGGTTGCGGTGCAGGCTGGGCAGTGGGTTGTGCACACGCGCTGAGCAGCATGCTGAGAATGATCACAACCGCGGTCATAAGGCTGAACTTGCGAGAGCGTGACATTACTTTCCTCCTTGTAGGATGTAGGGGCCTGGATACGTAAACTGGCTGAATGTCAACAAGACCGGGCAATCATACCTCCTTTCGGGTAGTTTACCACATCTCGCTCATGTGCGCGCTCAGTCTTTGTACGGAAACAGAGCGCCTATGAGCGCGCGCGTGCTGGCGACCTGTTCGAAACGCCACATCATCTCCGCCAGCTTATCGATGCGCGGCGTGTCGAGCACGAAGCCGGCCGCCCAACGGAACTTCTCCTCAATCCGGGCCTCATCCCACCCCGGTTGCGGGAAGCGCAGCCCGCCGTCGACCAGGCCGGAGTCCACCTGGCGGCCATCCCGGAGCGTGATGGTCACCCTGCTGGCGAAGCGGCCGGCCGGATCGCCCTGCTCGAAAAGCCGGCACAGCCGTTCCATCTCGGCGGATTCCTCGACTTCCACCCTGGCGGCCAGCTCCCGAATCCGTGGATCGGAGAGCCGCTCCTCCAGCATCTGCGCCGGCCCGATCTCACCGTCGATCAGCATGGCTGCCAGCGGCCAGGCCTGGTTGAACTGCGCCTCTTCGGTGGTCGTGGGCAGCCGCGTGCCCAAGCGTTTCGTCCCGTGGCCGCCGGCCACCTTGATCCGAGCGATGTCATCCAGGGCGATGTGGTGCTCTTGTATCAGGCGTCGCGCGCCTTCAACGCCCGCGTGGGCCCAGCCGCAGCATGCGTAGTGCGCGGCCTTCCAGGCCACACCATCCACGATCAGATAGTTTTCTCCGATGTCCTGCGCCCACTCCTGGTATTCAGGAAACGCCAAGAGGGTGGGGATGCCGGTGTACCCGCGCGCCGCCAATCCGGCCGCGGTCACGCCGGTCATGGCCGCCCAGCCGATGCCGTGTTTGACCATGGTCGGGTCGTCGATGTCGCGCATCATGGGCAGATTGCCCGCGTGGTACTCTGCGATACCCAGCGCGTGGCCGGCCTGCTCCGGTGTCAGCCGCATCAGATGCGCGGCCACGGCCGCGCACACCACGCTGCCCCACGACCCGCACGCCTGGTAAACGGCGCGACTGGCGTGCCAGCAGCGGCCGACGCGGTGCGCCACCTCGTAGCCCACGACCATCGCGGTCAGCAGCTCCGCACCCGTGCGATTCAACGCCTCGGCAACGGCGAGTGCTGTGGGGAAGATCTGCGCGCCTGCATGGCCGTAGGCGTAGCGTGTGCTGTCATCGAGGTCGAGGCCGTTGGCCGCGTTGCCGTTGGCAAAGGCCGCGCCGGCTATGGTCGCTCGGAGTCCGTACAGGCCGCGGCCGGGCTCATGGCAGAGCACGGTGGCCTGGTCTCCGCCCCAGGATTCAACCGCGTAGCCGGCCGAGATGCGGCTGACGCGTGTCAGCGTTCCCGCGAGGGTTGCACCCAGCCCATCGGCAAAGCACATGCGCACTTTGCGCTGGACCGCCTCCGGCAGGGCATCCCAGCGCGCGTTGGCGACGAATTGGGCGGCCAGTTCGTGTCCGTTCATCTCAGTTTTTCTCCATGATCTCAGCCAACGTCCGCATGACGCTGGCGCTCAACGGCTCGGCTCGATGGTCACGGATGATCTCCTTGGCTTGGCAGGCTGCTCGCTGCTGCGTTGTCAGAGCGCCGTCGGCCGACCAGCGATGGAAGGCGCGGCGGTCGAACAGCGCCGGCATCCAGGTCTCGCGCACATGGCGCAGGGTGTGCCCGGTGTCCAGAAAGTGGCCGTCGGGGCCGACCTGCCGGATCACGCCCAGCGCCAGGGTCTCCTCGTTGATCTCCAGCGGGCGGAAGTATTGGCGCAGCCAGCCGACCACCTCGTCGCAGAAGGCGACCAGCTCCAGCGAGCCGGTCATCGCGCTGTCAAGCAAGCCGATATCGTGGACCAGGTTCGCGCCGAACAGCGCGGCCTCAAAAAGGGTCAGCGTTGCTTCGGCTGCCGCCTGCGCGTCGAAAATCTTGGCATCGGTGACCCCGGCGAACCCGAAGGTGGGCACGCCGTAATGGCGTGCCAGGGCCCAGGCCGCGGGGCCGGCATCGGGCGCGGCGTAAAGGCTGACCATCGAGCGCAAATCCAGCCCACCTGCGCCGGGACTTGCCCAGATGAACGGTGAACCTTCCCGTTTGAGCTGCGCCAACACCAGGCCGGCCAACTGGCCCGCGCTGACCAGTGCGATCGCGCCGGCCTCGGTCATGGGCACTTCGCTGCCGCGCGCGCGACCGGGCGTATAGATCGATGGCAGATTGCGCTCGGCTGCATAGAGCAGCCGTTCCACGCTTTCCCGGTTATGGATGAACGGCGAAGTGAAGTTGACGTAGTTGATGACGAAAGGATTGCGCGCCAACTGCTCCAGCCCGCCGGCCACCGCGGCTGCCATCTCCAGCGCGTAGACGGTGCTCATCTTCTCCAGCCCGACGAAGATGATGGGCTTGGTGCTCTCCTGCAGCATCGCCGCCATCTGTGCTCGCTCGTAGCGGTCCGCCGGCACATCGGCAGGCATGAACTGCGACATCACGAAGTCAATGTTGGGCAGTGCGTCGGCCAGCCTGGCGCCGGCCACGACGTCGTCCATGACCGCTTTGCGCCGTTGCCCATCCTCCGGGTCGTAGATGTGCGCTGCATCCGAGCCGGGCCCGTAGTAGCTGCGCTGCTCGCCCAACGCCATCGCGGGCCGGCCGTTGCGATCGAAAATCATGATGTTCTTGGGGACGGTCTGCAGCGCGCGTTCCACCAGGTGCGGCGGGATGTACACCCGGTTGCCATCCGCCACCCTCGCGCCCGCGCGGCGAAACAGCTCGATCGCCTCAGCCGCGTGGAAGCGCATGCCGGTCCGCTCCAGGATCTCCAGGCTGGCCTGGTGCAGCAGCGAGACCTGGTTGTCCGTCAGGCTGCGCACTTGCACCGGATGACGGTGGTGGAGCGGATCATAAGGGCGAGCGGGCGGTGATTTGGTCACTACATACCAGCCTGTTCTACAATCTCATCCACCTCCCGCTGCACATCGGCCGGCAAGGGCTCGGGTTTGTGCGTCTCAAGGAGTTTGAGTGTGCGCTCGCGGGCCCGTTGCCGCAGCGTTTTGGCGCCGGCAGCGTTCCAGTCCTCGTAGGGGCGGCGGTCGAACAACTTGGGATACCAGTCCTCGCGGTAGTGTTTGCGGGTGTGGTCGCTGCCCATCCAGTCGCCGTGCGGGCCGATCTCGTCAATCAAGTCCAACGCCAATGTCTCCTCGCTGACCTCCAGCCCCTTCATGAACTGCTTGGTGTAGGCGATCAGCTCATCGCAGATGACGATCTGCTCGACCGAGTTGCACATGCCGCCTTCCAGATAGCCAACATCGTGCATCATCTGCGCGCCCGCCAGCGTTTCCAAAATCAGCGAGAACGCGGCCTCGGCCGCGGCCTGCTCGTCGGGGATCTTGGAGTCGCTGCAGCCGCCCAGGCCGAAGATGGGCAGGTCGTAGCGGTGCGCCAGCTCCACCAGCATGACCCGGTTGTTCGGGTCGGCGTACGCGTCGACAGTGGTGCGCATGTCCAGCATGTCATTGACGCCACCGGTGAGGATGATCGGCGCGCCCTCGCGCTTGAGTTGGGCGATCACCAACCCGGCCAGCTCGCCGGCGTTCGCCAGAGCGATCGCGCCCGCCGCGGTGACCGGCCCGCTAACCCCGCGCAACACGACGGGGGTGTAGGTGGTGGGCAGGCCTTTCTCAGCCATGAAGAGCAGCTTCTGCAGCGCTTCCTGGTTGTGGCGCAGCGGGCTGGTGACGTTGATGTAGAGCGCACAGATGGGGTTGCGGCGGAGCTCGTCCTCGCCGCCCGCCACCGCCTCGGCCATCTTCACCACATCCACGCAGCCGGGGAACTCCGTGGTGACGAACAGGATCGGCTTGGTGCTGTTCATCAGCATGGCGCGCATCTGGTAGCGGTCGGAGATTTCCGCAGGGATGTCTGACGTGATGCAGAACGACATCAGAAAGTCGATATTCGGCAGCGCATCGCAGACGCGCGTCGCTTCAACAATGTCTTGGAGCGTCCCGCGGCGGCGTTCG
This sequence comes from Anaerolineae bacterium, assembly GCA_026645775.1. Lineage (GTDB taxonomy): Bacteria > Chloroflexota > Anaerolineae > CG2-30-64-16 > CG2-30-64-16 > MO66. Next base: position 1,593 of record JAPKMS010000350.1, on the reverse strand, counting down.
CCGGTCCGCACGTCGATGACGTTCGGACAGTCGGAGCCGGGGCCGTAGAAGACGTTGTTGCGCTCCAGCGGCATGGCGCGGCGTCCATTGCGGTCGCAGATCACCGCGCGCTTGGGCGCGACGCTCAGCGCCCACTCGACCAGGCCGGGCGGGATGCGCACGCGATTGCCGTCTTCCACGTGCAAGCCCTTGCGTTGCAGCAGCGCCAGCGCCTCCGGCTCGTACAGGCAGACGCCGGTGCGGTCCAGGATCTCCAGGCCGGCATGGTGCAGCCGCTCGACCTGGTCGTTCGAGACTTTGCGGAAACGGGGGGTGTCGTAGGAGGTGTAGTTGGATTGTAAGGGCATGGAAGTAAACTCCTTGACAAATAGGCGAATGAGCGAATCAATTAGCCTTCCGGGTTGGAACCCGAGTTCAATAGGGACTTATGGTCGGAAGCCGCCCGTTCCGCTGCTTCCCCCAACGCCTCCGCCACCAGCACCGGCAGGATCGCCAGGCGGTACTCGCGGGAGGCACGGTGGATGCTGGAGCGCGGGTTGGCGTCGCAAGCGGCCAGGCGGGCGGCTTCGGCGAAGGCCTCCGGGCCGGGCGCGCGGCCGATCAGGTAGGATTCGGCCTCGGCGGCGCGGTGCGGGCACGCGGCGACCGGGCCCAGCGCGATGGCGGCCTCCGTGATGCGCTCCCCGCGCTCGTCCAGCACCAGTTGAACCGCGCAGTTCAGGGTCGGCAGGATCAGCGAGGGCCGTCGGCCAGCTCGCCGCCATGCCGTGCCCCACGGCGTCGCCGGGATCGCGAAGCGGATGGCGGTGATGAGCTGCCGCGTCGGGTCAATCGCCGAGCGGCCCGGCCCCAGGAAACTGCTCAGGACCGGCAGCCAGCGCTCTCCCGCGGCGTCCACCACGTGCAGCTCGGCGTCCAGCGCAATCGCGATGATCGCGCCGTCGGCCGCGGGCATCGCCTGCACCAGGTTGCCGCCCCAGGTCGCCGCGGCCTGGATCGGCGCCGCGCCGACCGAGGCGGCCGCCTCGACCAACGCGTGGACGTGCGCTTGCAGGTAGGGGTGCTCGCGCAGCATGGCGAAGGTCACCGCCGCGCCGACAGTGACATAGCCGCCCTTGCGATAGATGTTCAGGTGGTTTTCCGGAATCGAGGCTTCAGCCGGTCCTTCTCGCAAACCAGAGAAACCGGCTAAAGCCTCCAATTCGGGTTGCGAGTCATTGATGTCGAGGTAATCTTCCGGAATCGAGGCTTTAGCCGGTCGCTCTCGTGAATCAGAGAAACCGGCTGAAGCCTCTAGTCCAGATAGCGAATGCCGAAAATCTACCTCTATCCTCATCAGCTCCGGGATGCGCGTCACATCCACCAGGCAGGCGGGCGCGTGCTTGCCTTTGCGCAGATCCGGCAGCACATCGGTGCCGCCCGCGATGATCATGGCCTGGCCGGCGTGGGCGCCGAGCAGGCGGAGGGCTTCGTCGATGGTATCGGGGATCAGGTATTCGGTCATGGTGCTTTTGTTGACTTCTGGACTCGAGGCTTTAGCCGGTCACTTTTGAAAACGCGAGGAACCGGTTAAAGCCTCGAGTCCAGCGCTCT
>JAPKMS010000349.1 GCA_026645775.1 Anaerolineae bacterium | reverse complement strand
GGTGTGGAAGCTGCCCGTGGTCTTCCTGGTGGAGAACAACCAGTACGGCATGGGCACCGAGGTCGGCAAGGCGTCGGCGGTCTCCAACATCTTCCAGAAGGGCTGCGCTTACGACATCCCGAACCGCCAAATTAACGGTCAGGACGTTTTCGAGACGCACGAGGCAATCGACGAGGCGCTCAATTACGCTCGAGACAACGGCCCGGTGCTGTTGGAGGCGATCACCTACCGCTACGTCGGCCACTCGATGGGCGACCCCGAGCGCTATCGCTCCAAGGCTGAGATCGAGGAATGGCGCCTCCGCGACCCGATCCTGCGGCTGGGCGATCGGCTGCTGGCCGATGGTCTGGCCACGCAAGCCGAGCTGGACGGGATCCGCGCCGCTGTCGAGGTCGAGGCGGCCGAGATCGTGCAGTACGCCGAGGAAAGCCCGGAGCCCGATGACGCCGCGATCTGCGAGCACGTCTTCGTCAACCCGATGGGGCATCAATAAGAGGTTTTGCCATGACACGCATGACAGTTCGGGAGGCCATCAGCCAGGCGCTCCGAGAAGAGATGTACCGCGACGAGCGGGTATTCCTGATGGGCGAGGAGATCGGCAAATGGGGCGGCACCTACGCGGTGACCCGCGGGTTTCTGGATGAATTCGGGGAAAAACGCGTCAAGGATACCCCCATCGCCGAGGGCGTGATCGCGGGCGCGGCCGTCGGTGCGGCCATCGCCGGGCTGCGGCCCGTGGCTGAGATCATGACCATCAACTTCGCGTTCCTGGCCATGGATCAGATCGTGAATCACGCGGCCAAGATCCACTACATGTTCAACGGCCAGATGCGGGTGCCTATGGTCCTCCGCACCGTGGGCGGCGGCGGCCGGCAGCTCGGCGCCACCCACTCGCAGACGCCCGATGCCATCTGGGCCCACTTCCCCGGCCTTAAAGTCGTGGCCCCCGGCACCCCGGCCGACGCCAAGGGGCTGCTCAAGTCGGCCATCCGCGACGACGACCCGGTGTTTTTCATCGAGCACGCCACGCTGTACCAGGTGAAGGGTGAAGTGCCCGACGACGAAGACTTCCTGGTCCCCATCGGCGTCTCCGACGTGAAGCGGCCCGGCAAGGACGTGACCATCGTCTCGTACTCCAAGATGCTCCAGGTCTCGCTGGAAGCGGCCGAGAAGATGGCCCAGGAGGGGATCGAGGCCGAGGTGATTGACCTGCGCACTCTGCGCCCGCTGGACACGCGGCCCATCATCGAATCGCTGAAAAAGACCAACCGCCTGGTCGTGGTGGAAGAGGGCTGGCGCGCGTACGGCGTCGGCGCGGAGATCGCAGCGCGGGTGGGCGAGCTGGCGTTCGATTACCTGGATGCGCCGATCCGCCGCGTGGCCCAGGCCGAGGTGCCGCTGCCCTACAACCGCCGGCTGGAACAGATGGCCCTGCCCCAGGTGCCTGACATCATCAACGCCGTGAAAGACGTGATGTATTTGAAGTAGTGAGACGGGGAGACGGGGGAAACAAGGAGACAGGGAAACAAGGGAATTGAGGGAGCCAGGGCCGATGCCTGACACCTGACTCCTGATACCTGACACCTGAAAGCTGTCTCTCGAACCCTGGCAAAGAGGAGAACACCCATGGCAGAACTGATTACCATGCCCAAATTGGGCTTCGATATGGCTGAGGGCAAGCTGGGCGAGTGGGTCAAGCAGACCGGCGCGGTGGTGACCCAGGGCGAGACCATCGTGTTGGTGGAGACGGATAAGGCCACCGTCGAAGTGCCCGCGTTCCGCTCCGGCGTGCTGCACACCATCCTGGTGCCGGCCGGCGAGAGCGTGCCGATCGGCACGCCGATCGGCGTGATCGCGGAACCGGGCGAGGCGGTGGACCTGGCCGCGTTGGGCCTGGCCCCGGCCGCGCCCGCCGCCCCGGCGCCCAAGCCGGCGGCTGCCGCGGTCTCGGCCGCGACGGGGCCGGTCGTGCTGCCTTCGCAGACGCCCGCACCGGAGCTTGCCGAGGGCGGCCGGTTGGCGGCCTCGCCGGTGGCTGCGCGCATGGCGGCCGAGCTGGGCATCGATCTGCGCCGGGTGCGGGGCTCGGGGCCGGGCGGCCGCATCATCAAACGTGACATCGAGACGTACGTGCAGGAACCGGCGGCCGCGCCCGAAAAGTCGGCGGCTGCGGCGCTCCCCATCGCCACGCCATCCTACATACCGCCGGCCGAGGGCTACACCGTCGAGCCGCTGACGGGCATGCGCCAGACCATCGCCAAGCGCATGGTGGAGAGCAAGACCCAGGCGCCCCATTTCTACGTGACTATGGACATCGACATGGGGCCGGCGATGGCGTTGCGGGGCCAGATCAACGCGCTGCTGCCAGAGGGCGAGAAGCTCTCGGTGAACGACCTGATCGTCAAGGCCGCGGCAATCGCACTGCGCCAGTTCCCCGGCATCAACGCCTCGTTTGCGGCGGACGGCATCCACATCCACGAGCAGGTGAATGTGGGCCTGGCCGTTGCGCGCGACAATGGCCTGGTGACCGCAGTGCTGCGCGATGGCGACAAGAAGTCGCTGACGCAGATTGCTGCGGAGGCGCGCGATCTCGTGGCGCGCGCCCGCGAGGGCCGGATGAAACCGGACGACATGGTGGGCGCGACGTTCACGATCAGCAACCTGGGCATGTTCGACGTGGACGCATTCAGCGCCATCATCACCTTGCCGCAGGCCGCCGCGTTGGCCGTGGGGGCCGTGAAGCGGACGCCGGTGGTGAACGCCGAGGGCCAGTTGGCGGTGGGCACGCGGATGAAGGCGACCCTTTCAGCCGATCACCGCGTCACCGACGGCGCCGAAGTCGCGAAGTTCCTGCAGACGCTGAAGGCCGCCTTGGAGCAGCCGCTGCGGCTGGTGGTGTGACCTCACCCCCCGACCCCCTCTCCTGAACCGCGGTTCAGGAGAGGGGGAGGGAGGGGGTGAGGTCACTTCGTCTGCGTCCCCTGGTACACGAAGCCGCTTTTCTCCTCGCTGCGGTCGGTGGCCGGGGGCGGTTCGGGCGACAGGGCCGAGATCTCGGCCCGCCACTCCGGCGTCATTGCCACCGCCAGCGCGCCCAGCGACGCCTCCAACTGCGCCAGGTTGCGCGCGCCGATGATGGGCGCGGTGATCGCCGGGTGGGCCATGACCCAAGCGACCGCCAGCGCGGCCGGGTGTACGTCCCGCGCCCCCGCGTGCGCCACGAAGCGCTCCACCGTCTCGTAGTAGGCTGCCTCGCCGTAGCGCCGCACGTAAACCGGGTTCTCCTGCAACCGCCCGCCCTCGGGCCGCGTGCCAACGCCGTATTTCCCGCTCAGCAGACCGCCGCCCAGCGGGCTGTAGCTGATCACCCCCAGCCCCTCGGACGCGGCCAACGGCAGGATTTCCACTTCGGCCTGGCGTTTCACCAGGTTGTACATGGGTTGGATGCACGCGAAACGGGCCAGCCCGCCCAGGGCCGACACCCCCAACGCCACGGCGATCTGCCACGCGGCCCAGTTGCTCACGGCCGGATAGAGGATCTTGCCCGCGGTCACCAGATCATCCAGCGCGCGCAGGGTCTCTTCCGCGGGCGTCAGCGGGTCGAAGCCGTGGACGAAGTAGAGGTCTAGCCGGTCGGTGCCCAGCCGGCGCAAGCTGGCCTCGGCCTGGAGCATGATGTGCCGCCGCGAGAGGCCGCGCTGGTTCACGTCCGGCCCCACCGGGAAGTGCACCTTGGACG